>NZ_JBWGIO010000021.1:0-104341 GCF_057784215.1 Mesorhizobium sp. CNPSo 4661
TTCAACCTTGACCGCCGCGACAACCCGCTCGCGCAAATCCATCGAATATCCAGCCATCGATGCTGGCCTCCTGCCCAGCATCGATGTTGAATCAGATCATTGCTGATTTGGGAATCCAACGACTCCTACAAATCTCATCCCGCTCTAGGGCGGAGCAAGGAGCGGAGCGACGCGCGCAGACAGCAGGTCGCGTGAAAAAGGATTCACGCGACCTGCTTTAAGTTTTTGATTTTAAGCATGTCTTTGTCCCGAAACCGGGCCCACTTTCGGGAGACATGCTCTAGAATCCATGCCGTGACATTAAGGCTTTGCAGCGGTTACAGAATTCTGCGCCGTTGCGTCCTCCGGCAGCAGTCACGGCATGATCCTAGGTCAAGCCCGAGGATGAACGAAGAGAGGCCGGCGGGACAGCGCCCCCTTCTGCCCTGCCGGGCATCTCCCCCACTTGGGGGGAGATTGGCTGTCGCGCCGGCTTTCGCAAATCGCCAATTCGCCGCCCCAAAACAAAAACGCCGCGGTTTGATCCGCGGCGCTTTCCAATCAGTTCGTTTGCAAAAACCTCAGCCTTGCGGCTGCGGCTCCATGCCGCCTTCGGGCTCGGGGCCCTTCTTGCGGCGGCCGCCGGTGCCGGCCTTCGGCACGGCCGAGCCACGGCTGGGCGGGGTGTCGTCGCCGAGGTCGCGGGCGGGCTTGTTGCCCGCGATCAGCTGCTTGATCTCGTCGCCGGACAGCGTCTCGTATTCGAGCAACCCTTCGGCGAGCGCGATCCATTCCTTCTTCTTCTTGGTCAGGATGGCCTTGGCGGTTGAATAGGCGTCGTCGATCAGGCGCCGCACCTCGGCGTCGATGATCTGCGCCGTCTCTTCCGAGATGTTCTGCGTGCGCGCCACCGAATGGCCGAGGAAGACCTCTTCCTGGTTGTCGCCATAAGCGACATGGCCGAGCTTGTCGGAGAAGCCCCAGCGCGTGACCATGGCGCGCGCCAGCTTGGTCGCCTGCTCGATGTCGGAGGAGGCGCCCGACGTGATGTTCTCCTTGCCGAACTTGAACTCTTCGGCGACGCGGCCGCCCATCATGATCGCAAGCCGCGAGACCATGTATTTGTAGCTCATCGAATAGCGGTCGCCTTCCGGCAACTGCATGACCATGCCCAGCGCGCGGCCGCGCGGGATGATGGTCGCCTTGTGCAGCGGATCGGCCGACGGCACGTTGAGCGCCAGGATCGCGTGGCCGGCCTCGTGATAGGCGGTCAGCTCCTTCTCGGCCTGCGTCATCGCCGACGAGCGGCGCTCCGCACCCATCATGATCTTGTCCTTGGCGTCCTCGAACTCGGCCATGGTGACGAGCCGCTTGTTGCGGCGCGCCGCCATCAGCGCGGATTCGTTGACGAGGTTCATCAGATCGGCGCCGGAAAAGCCCGGCGTGCCGCGCGCAACCACCTTGAGGTCGACATTGGGCGCCAGCGGCACGTTGCGGACATGCACCTTGAGGATCTTCTCGCGGCCGACGATATCGGGGTTCGGCACCACGACCTGGCGGTCGAAGCGGCCGGGCCTCAAGAGCGCCGGGTCGAGCACGTCGGGCCGGTTGGTGGCGGCGATCAGGATGATGCTTTCGTTGGATTCGAAGCCGTCCATCTCGACCAGCAACTGGTTCAGCGTCTGCTCGCGCTCGTCATTGCCGCCGCCGAGGCCGGCGCCCCGATGACGGCCGACGGCATCGATTTCGTCGATGAAGATGATGCAGGGCGCGTTCTTCTTGGCCTGGTCGAACATGTCGCGCACGCGGCTTGCGCCGACGCCGACGAACATCTCGACGAAGTCCGAGCCGGAAATGGTGAAGAACGGCACGTTGGCCTCGCCGGCGACGGAGCGGGCGAGCAGCGTCTTGCCGGTTCCGGGCGGGCCGACCAGAAGCACGCCGCGCGGGATCTTGCCGCCGAGGCGCTGGAATTTCTGCGGATCGCGCAGGAACTCGACGATCTCCTCGAGGTCTTCCTTGGCTTCGTCGACGCCGGCGACGTCCTGGAAGGTGACGCGGCCATGCGCCTCGGTCAGAAGCTTGGCCTTCGACTTGCCGAAGCCCATCGCTCTTCCGGAGCCGGACTGCATCTGGCGCATGAAGAATATCCATACGCCGAGGATCAGGATCATCGGCAGCCACGAGATCAGGTAGCCGAACAGCGAGTTGGAGCCGTCGGTCTCGGGCTTGGCGGTGATGGTGACGTTCTTGTCCTGCAGCCTGGAGACCAGCGACGGATCGCCCGGCGAGTAGGTCTGGAAGCCGTTGGCGTTGTCCGTGTAGTTGCCGAAGATGCGGGCGCCGGCGATGGTCACGCTCTTGACCCGGCCGGAGGCGACATCCTGCAGGAACTGCGAATAGGCGATATCCGTCGTGGCACCGCGCGTCTGGGGCGTCTGGAACAGATTGAACAGGGCGATGAGCAGGACCGCTATGATCGCCCAGAGCGCGAGATTGCGATAATTCGGATTCATCTATTGTCCCGTTGGGGTCCGCGCACGGACCCGCGATGATGGAGGAGCTTGGGCCTAACATAGGGAGACCGCCTCCCCTTGCCAAGCAGAACAGCATGTATCGGTTAAGCTTTCGCCCACCCTCGCTCGCCATCATGGCCGTGGAATGGCGGCGCCGGCGGCAAAGGAGCGCCGACAAGGGCCGCGACGGCGACGGCGGGCGCAAGGTCGAAGGACGGCAGGAAGCGGGCGAAAGGGGCTACCACTGGGACCATCGAGATCGCCTGCGGGCCGGTATCGCCGCCAGTAAAATCAAGGCGTTCGGCTCCGCGCCATAGCGCGGGCTCCGCAGCCAGCGCCGCGCGTGCGACACTTTGCGGAACATCCTCGCTCACGGACGCTTGCCTGGCGGCGGCGGACCCCAGCGGCGCGATCACCAAGCCGCCCGGCCCGTCTTTCAAAGTGATGCGTCGCCGATTGTCCCAAAGCTGGTTATTCGACGGCGGCAGGGCTGCCGGCAGGTTGCGGTTCTCGCGGCGCAGGAAAATGCCGGTCCGGCGCGCGTCGACCACCGTCCGCGACAATGTGGCGCAAAGCGGAGCCGACCGCAGACGGGAAAGCAGCGCGACGCAGCGCGCCTCGTCGGCGAGGAACGACATGCCGCCGACGGCGGCCAAAAGGATGCGCAGCGCATAGAGGGCCGCCTCGCCATCCTGATGCGCGGCAAAACCGCGGTCGAGGCGGATGAGACCCGGAACCGGCCTGTCGGCAAAGGCGTCGATGAGCGTGGCGGCACGGCGGCCGATGTCGAGGCGCTCGAGAGCCGCCTGCTCCGACCGTGCCAGCGCTTCCGCTATCCGTCGCTCGCCATCGCCCCGCCCGAGCTTCGCCCGCACGCGCGGCCGCTCGAACCGGATGTCGATATTGGTCGGGTCCTCGATCCAGCTAATGTCGCGAGCCCGCAGAATTTCGCGCAATACCGCGCGCCTTGTGCCGAGCAGCGGCCGGACGATCCATGTCCGCCAGTCGTGCAGCGTGGCGGGCGCCATGCCGGCGAGGCCTCGGCCATCATCGTCGCGGGCCTGTCGCATCAGCACCGTCTCGGCCTGATCGTCGGCGGTGTGGCCGGTCAGGATCAGCTTGATGCCTTCGGCGCCGGCCGCCTCCGCAAGCAGCCTGTAGCGCGCCTCGCGCGCGGCGGCCGGCAGGCCGGTCGTGGGCTTGTCGCCACGCCAGGAAAGAATGCGGTGCGCGATGCCGCGCTCGACGCAGAAACGTTGGACGAGCCTAGCCTCGCTGGCCGAGTCCGGCCTCAGGCCGTGATCGACGGTCACCGCGAGCAGCCTGGCGGCCGGGGCGGTCCGGTCTAGGTGATCCTTGAGGAGAAGGAGAAGGGCGGTCGAGTCGCTGCCGCCGGACACGGCCGCAACGGCGCCGGTCGAAAGGTCTAGGTCGGAGAAAAGGCGGTCGAGAAGGTCAGGTTTGGTATCGGGCGTCAGCACGCCGCCAGCGCCTTTTCCTGCTTGATGCGTTCCTTGAGCGCGCCGGAAACATCGGGATAGCGCTTGCCGATTTCATTGAAGGTGGCGCAGGCCACGTCGTTCTGCTTCAGGCCGACCAGTGAAACGCCGAGCTTGAGCAGCATGTCGGGCGCCTTCTTGGCCTTCGGGTAGTCTTTGCTGGCGGCGAGGAAGACTTCGGCCGCGTCACGGTATTTCTGCTGACCGAGCAGCGACTCGCCCAGCCAGTAATGCGCGTCCGACGCCTTGGCGTCCTTGGGGAAGCGCGAAATATGATCGCGAAAACCCTGCTCGGCGGTCGGATAGTCGCCCGACAGGATGAACTGGTAGGAATTGCGGTAGAGCTCGTCGGGATCGTTGGTCGACGGCAGGGCCGCGACTTGCGTGCCGCCAGCCTTGTTCTTCTTGGCCGGTGTTTCGGCGGAGGGCGCGCTTGCCGTGGCGGCGGGAGCTTGCGCCGGCGCACTGGCCTGCGGGTCGGTCTCGGCGTTGACGACATTGCCGTTCTTGTCGACCTTGATAGTGCCGAAATTCTTCGGTGGCGCGCCGGTGATCAGCTTGCCGGGATCGCCGGTCTGCGATTCCACGATGACGTCGCCGACGCTCTTGCCTGCGCCATTTTCCGCGCCGGTGTCGGCCGGCGCCCGCGTCGCCGGGGCCTGGGCGACGCTGTTGTCGGTTCCGGCGTCGCCGGCGCCGGAATCCCCGGTGCCGGCATCGCCGAGATTGGTGTTGCCACCGTTGCTATTTCCATCCTGGGGCGCGGCTTCCGATTTCTTCGGGCCGGCCGGCTTGGTGCTGCCTTGCGATCCGCCCTCGAGCTGCTGGAAGCGGAACTCGTTGTCTTCCTGCTGCTTGCGCATCTGTTCCTGCATCTGCAGGATCTGGAAGTTGAGCTCCTCGATCTTGCCGTTCATCTGGCGCAACTGGTCCTCCAGACCCGTCATGCCGCCACTGCTGTCCTGCGCGACCTGCGCCTGTTCCGGCTTCTTCTTGTCGCCGAAGATGCCGAGCGTCGGCAGATGGAAGGTGAACCCGCTGTCGGAGGCCCGCGCGGCGCTGTCGGCCGAGGCGGCAAGGCTCGGGAGGCTTGAAACGAGCAGCAGCGCAAGCGTGCCGCTCAGGACCGTTCTGAAATGCATTCTGTCTCTCGCGGTGGGTGTTGGCCTGATGCGCCTTTCCAAATCAAACAGTGGGAGTAAGCGCCCTCGCGCTCATAGCAGGACGCGAGACTTCGGCCAAATTTTGTTTCAAGCCGTTGCAAATGAAAAAGGCGGCCCTGAGGCCGCCTTTCATTTTGGGTTGTTGTATTTTTGCCGCCTGGGGCGCCTGGCGCCCTTGGCCAAAATCGATCAGGAGCCGGCGCCGGAGAGCGTGGTGACGGCGCGGCGGTTCTGCGACCAGCAGGAGATGTCATCGCAGACCGCGACCGGACGCTCCTTGCCGTAGGAGATCGTCTTCAGGCGGCTGGCGGAGACGCCCTTGGAAACCAGGAAGTCGCGCGTGGCGGCGGCGCGGCGGGCGCCCAGCGCCAGATTGTACTCACGCGTGCCGCGCTCGTCGGCATGGCCTTCGATGACGATGGCGTACTGGCGGTACTGGTTCAGCCACTGCGCCTGGCGGCCGAGCGTGGTTTGCGCATCGGCGCGGATCGAAGCGGAATCGGTGTCGAAGAAGATGCGGTCGCCGATGTTGACGGTGAAATCCTGCGCGGAACCCGGCGTCGCGGCGCCGGCGCCGTTGAGGCCGAGATCGCCTGGGCTGTTCAGGTTCTTCTTCGAGGCGCAGCCCGTAATGGCAAGCGCTGCCACCAGCGCGATCATCGCCGGGTTGCGGGTAAGTGCTGCGATACGGCCCATGCCGCCTCTCCTTCGCATTCGAGTGATTTCGTTGATCACCCAGTAACCACGTTTGGGTTAACCGGCATTCAAGAAACACGGTTAATTTTTGGTTTCGGCCGCCGTCCGCGGCCGTTGCGCCCGACGCATTTACCAAGGGCGAGATTGCGCGCGGACCGTAGGCAGAAATGCGGCCAAAACATGAAAAAAGGGGGAATTGAGGAACTGGAGAATTGAAGAACTGGAGAAAGAGGTCACTTCAGTGACCCTCTGAGATTCACCAGCATTCCATAGATCTGGTTGTAGGATCGTAGCCACTCATCAAGCTGTGCCTTCGAAATGTACTCAAGGTCGAAGGCGTAGGAGATCCATGTCTCGACCTCGCTACACGACCCCATAGCCATTGAAATGAAGCGGGCGAATTCGGCTTTGGAATGAGGCTGCTTGGCGAAGCCCTCAGCCAAATTGGCGCAGATAGCCTTGCTGGAGCGACGCAACTGATCGGCTAGCGCGTATTGCTCAATCTTCGGAAAGGCCAGCGTGGCTTTGTGAATTTCAAGAGAAACTACGTACGCCCGCTTATAGACCTCCAGGTCCCTGGCGCGTCCAACGTAGCGTCTCTGGCTGTCCATTTCTTCAGTTCTTCAATTCCTCAATTCTCCAGTTCCCCTTCCCTCACTCCAGCAACGGCGACCACGCCGGATCCGACGCATAGTTCGCGGTCGGGATCGGCTGCTCGTTGCGGCCGGTAAGGTCAACCGAGACCAGCTTGGGTCCGCCGCCCGAGTCGCGGAAGAACATCAAGACGCGGCCGTTCGGCGCCCAGGTCGGACCCTCCTGCTGGAAGCCGGAGGACAGGATGCGCTCGCCCGAACCGTCGGTTTTCATGACGCCGATCTGGAACTCGCCGCCGCTCTGCTTGGTGAAGGCGATGAGGTCGCCGCGCGGCGACCAGACCGGCGTCGAATAGACGCCATCGCCGAAGGAGATGCGGTGCGGGTTCGAGCCGTCCGCACCCATCGCGTAGATCTGCGAGCGGCCGCTGCCGCCGCCGCGGTCGGACGTGAAGACGACCTGCGAGCCGTCCGGCGAATAGGAGGGCGAGGTGTCGATGGCGGTCGAGTCGGTCAGCCGCGTCGTTGAACGGCTCCTCAGGTCCATGGCGAAGATGTTGGAATTGCCGTCGTCGCGCAGCAGGCTCATGATCACCTTCTGGCCATCGGGCGAAAAGCGCGGCGCGAACGTCATGCCCGGGAAATTGCCGACCAGTTCGCGCTGTCCGGTTTCGATCTGCAGCAGGTAGACCTTCGGCTGCCCGCTTTCATAGGACATATAGGTGATTTCCTGCCGGTTCGGCGAGAAGCGCGGCGTCAGCACGATGGCGCGGCCGTCCGACAGGTAGCGCACATTGGCGCCGTCCTGATCCATGATGGCCAGCCGCTTCTTGCGCGCGTTCTTGGCGCCGGATTCGTCGACGAAGACGACGCGCGTATCGAAATAGCCCTTCTCGCCGGTGATCTTCTCATAGATCGCATCGGCGATGATATGCGCGACACGGCGTTGATTGGCGTCATTGGCGAAAAACTGCTCGCCGGCCAGCTGCGAGTTGCCGAAGATATCCCACAGCCGGTACTGGGCGCGAATGCGGCCGTCGGCCTCCTTGCTCACGCTGCCGGTGACCAGCGCCTGGGCGTTGATGACCTTCCAGTCTTCATAACGGGGCGCGGCGTCGGGATTCGTGATCTTTTCTACGAAAGCGGCCTTGTCTATCGGCGCGAACAGTCCTGACCGTTTCAGATCGGCTGTCACGATCTCCGATATCTGCGGTCCAAGGCCTCCCTGAAAGTCAGGGATGGCGATCGGCATCGGCTCGACATTGCCTTTGTTGACGTTGAGCTCGAGGGTTGCCCGGGCAGGCAAGGTGGCGACGGAAATTATGCCGACCGCCATCGCGGCGACCATCAGGAGCGGCTTGAGGATGGATTGCATGTCTTCTCGCTTCTCTTGCTGATTTCTCGGACGCTCAGGCTTAAAGACCAAGCATCGCTCTCGGGTCGAAGTTGACGCGAACGTCAGACCATATGTCCTGCTTGCCGGCGGGAACCTGCAGGCCGGCGACATCGCATTTCTGCACGGCGCGAACCGCGCTGGCGTCGAACTGAGGGTTGCCGCTTGATTTCTCGACGGTCGGGCGGCCCTCCAGCTTGCCGGAGGCATTCAGGTTGAAACGGATGACCACGGTGAAGTTCTCGGAACCTTCGAGGCCGACCGGAAGGGTCCAGCAACCGCCGAGTTGGTCCTCCAGCGCCCCTTGTTCCGACTTGGACAGCTTCTGGCCCTGGTCCTTTTCGCCGCCAAGCGAGGCCTGCTGGGTCGAGCGCTTGGCGCCACCACCGGACGGCTTCTGCTTGTCGAGCAGGGCCGTTATCTCGTCGGCGTTGAATTGCTTTTCATCCGATTTCGGCTTCGACGAGGCCTCCTTGACCGGCTTTTCCGCATCCTTGCGGTCCGGCGCCTTGGCGCTCTCGGCCTGGGCCGGCTGCGGCTTCGGCCGCGCTTCCGGCGCCGGCGCGGAGTCCGGCAGCTTGGCTTCTTCGGTCGGCTGCTGCTGATCGATCGCCTCGGCGACGGCGTCCGGCTTCACCTCTTCCTTCGGGATGGCCGCGGTCGTGTCCTTCGGCGGTGTCGGCGCCGGTTGCTTGGCCGGCGTCGGCTTCGGCTCCGTCTGCTTGACCGGCTCGGGCTTGACCTCTTCCTTCGGTGTCGGCGTCGGCGCGACTTCGGTCGCCGGGGTCGGCTTCGGCTTCTCCTGCGGCTTCGGCACGTCCTCGACCGCCGGCTTCTCGGTCGGCGTCGGTGCGGGCGGCGGCGCCGCCGTCTTCTCGACCGGCTTCGGCTTGGCTTCGTCCGTCACCGGCTTGTCGGTGTCGACGGTGTTCTCGCCGACCTTCTGGGCGTTCGGCACGACATCGGGACGCTTGGTCGGCAGCGGCGCCGGCTTGTCATGCATCACCGACTTCTTGTCGCCCTGCAGCGTCTGCGCGATCGCTTCCATCGGCACGATGTCGACCGCCACCGACTCCACGTCGCTGGCAGGCATGGCCGGCGGCGACGACAGCGTGAACAACCCGAAGGCCAGCGCCACCGCGTGCAATATCACCGATGAGGTAAGACCGGTGCGCATCTTCTCGTCTACTGATCCTGTTCCTGCAGCGAGACCAGGCCGATATTCTTGTACCCGGCGGCCGAAATGCGGGCCATGACTTTCATCGCGGTGCCGTAGTCCGTCGACTTGTCGCCGCGGATGAAGATGCGCTCGTCATAGCCGGTCTTGGAAATCGCCTGCAGCTTGGCCACCAATTCCTCGATCGGGATTTCGGTTTCCTGCAGGAAGATCTTGCCCGCGGCGTCGATCGAAACGGTGATCGGCTGCGTGTCGACATTCATCGCCTTGGCCTGCGTGTCCGGCAGGTCGATTGGCACCCCAACGGTCAAGAGCGGCGCCGCGACCATGAAGATGATCAACAGCACCAGCATCACGTCGACCATCGGCGTGACGTTGATTTCCGACATCAGGGCATGGTGACGGCCACGGCGCCTATGGCCGCGTCCGCCTCGCCCCGTGCCACCTGCGCCAGCAGCAGACATCCCCATGATCGTTCCTCAGGCCTTCTGCGCTACTTTTTCATCGATTTGGCGCGAGAGTATGGCGGAGAACTCATCCGAGAACCCTTCCATGCGCACGCCGAGTTTGTTCGCATCCGATGACAGCTTGTTGTAGGCGATGACCGCCGGGATGGCCGCGAGCAGGCCGATCGCGGTGGCGAGCAGCGCCTCGGCGATACCGGGCGCCACGACCGAAAGGCTGGTGTTCTTCGAGGCGGCGATCGCCTGGAATGACGTCATGATGCCGATGACGGTGCCGAACAGGCCGATGAAGGGCGCGGCCGAGCCGGTGGTGGCGAGGAAGCCAAGGCGTCCTTCCAGCCTTTCCATCTCGCGCGTCAATGCCAGGTCCATGGCCTTGTCGATGCGGGTCTGCAGCGCCAGCGGCGATTTCGCGCCCTTTTCGAAACTCTTCTTCCATTCGCGCATGGCGGCGACGAAGATCGCGCCCATGCCGGTGGTCTTGCGGTCGGCCAGCGTGCGGTAGAGGTCTTCAAGCGATTGCCCGGACCAGAAGACCTGTTCGAAGCGGTTCAGTGCCAACTTCATCCGGCTATAGGCGACGAGCTTGTCGATGATGATGGCCCAGGTCCAGATCGAGGCGCCGAGCAGGCCTATCATGACCAGCTTGACCACCCAGCCGGCCTGCATGAACAGCGCCCAGATCGATAAATGCGCTGCCGGGTCGGCGAGTGCGATGTTTTCCATGACTTAAGTCCTTAAGATTATCCGGGCATCGCTGGCGGCTGGCCCATGGCATCCCTTTGGTCCGATCGCGCGAAGCGTGAAGCTTGCGGGATAAGCCTCGAATGCACCGTTTCACGGCCTTTTCGAGGCAAATATTGGTGAAAGGAAGGCGCACGAATTGCGCCAATCTTCGCCAATTCCTTCATGAACCGTTATGGTTAAGGATGGGTTAGGATGTAAGGCGCGGCGCATTGCCGCGCTTGGCTTGGGCCAACCCGCGGCCTGCGCGGTCTGGTTAATGGCTTCGAGACTGTGCGGGCAAGCGAAGCTCAGGCCTTGGCCTTCGGCATAAAAGCGGCAATCCATTCCTTCGGGAAACGCTTCGGGCGGCCGCTTTCGCCGACGATCGCCGCCTCGACTTTCGCCTCAACCAGCACATCGCCGCCGCGCTTCAATTGCTGGCCCATGAAGATGCGGGCGCCGGAAATATCGTCAGTGCGCGTGTCGATGGTGAGGATATCGTCCATGCGGGCCGGCGAGCGGAAGTCGATCTCCATGCGCCGGACCACCCAGACGATGCGCCCGCCATGCTTGCCGTCCAGGAGTTCGGTGTGGTGGACGCCGGTCAGCCTCAGATAGTCGGAGCGGCCGCGTTCGAGGAATTCGAGATAGCGCGCATGGTAGACGACGCCGGAGAAATCGGTGTCGGCATAGTAGACTCGGGCCATCAGCCGATGGCCGAATTCCGTCAGCGCTCCGGAAAGCCCGGCGCTGAGCGCCGCCGATTCACCATGATCGTCCATCGCGCTTTCCTTTTCAGGCCCGAACAGGCAGGTGTTTTCGCGCGGGAACGGGATGGCATTGTTGGGCACGATGATCAAGACCTTGCTGGCGGTGTTGCTTGCGCTCGGCACGCTGCCATTGCCGGCCGGGGCAGCGACCTTCTCGATGAAACGCGGCCTCAATCTCGACCAGTGGGTGACCTGGCCGGCCGAGGACAAATGGGGGGAGCGCCAGGCGATCCTGCCCTATCCGGAGTGGCGCAAATTCCTCAAGGAGGACGACCTCAAGGCGCTCAAGGATGCCGGCCTCGACTTCCTGCGCATGCCGGTCGATCCCGCGCCCTTTCTTTCGGACCGGACCGCGGCCCTTCGCGAAGACCTCTATGCCAGCGTGCTGGACTCGGCGCGCATGATCAACCGCGCCGGCCTGAAGGTGATCGTCGACCTGCATCTGATCCCCGCTGGCGGCAACCGCAAGACCGGCATGAACGAGGTGATGCACGACCCGGCCGTCTTCGATGCCTATGCCGAGCTGGTGCGCGAGATGGCTCGGACGCTGGCCAAGGAAGACCCCAATCAGGTCGCGCTGGAGTTGATGAACGAGCCGTTGGTCGATTGCGACGCGAACGGCACCAATCTTTGGCCCGGCCGCCAGAAGCAATTGTTCGCGGCCGCCCGCGCCTCCGCCACCAGGCTCACGCTGATCCTGACGGGCGGCTGCTATTCGAACGCGGAGTCACTGGCCAAAATCGACCCCAGGACGATCGCCGATGACAACATCATCTGGACTTTCCATTCCTACGATCCGTTTCTTTTGACACATCAGGGCGCGACCTGGGCCGGCGATTTCATTCCTTATGTCACCGGCCTGCCCTATCCGCTGACGGCTGTGCCGCGCACGCAGCTGGACCTGACGCTGGATACGATCCGCGACCGGATCAAGGCCGAGGCGCCCTGGGCGCGGCAGAGCGGCCTGCTCAGCTATCTCGACGAGCAGGTGGCGACGATGGACAGTTCCGAAAAGCTGCTTGGCGTGATGGACGCGCCGTTCGCCACGGTCGACGCCTGGGCGAAGGCCAACGGCGTCAAGCCGCAGGACATCACGCTCGGCGAATTCGGCATGATCCGCAAGGAATATGGCAACGGCTTCGTCATGCCGGCCGCATATCGCGCGGCCTATGTGCGCGACATGATCGCCCGCGCCGAGGCGCACGGCTTTTCGTGGTCGGTGTGGAGCTATGGCGGCGCCTTCGGCGTGGTCGACGCCTTCGACGGCGAGAAGGCCGAGCCGGACCTGATGGATATGATCAGGTCGCTGCGCTGAGGCGCTGGAAGCGGACTATCCCAGATCGATCTGCAGGATTTCCGGCCGCACTCCGAAACGAACCGGGGCGATGCTGAAGCCTAGTCCTCCCGAGACAATCAGATTTCGGTCGTTCTCGACGACATGGCCGTAGGCATAGCGGTTGCCATAGGCAGAGGGCACGACCGGAGAATAGCCGAACAACCGCACTTGTCCGCCATGCGTGTGCCCGGACAAGGTGAGCGAAACCCTCCAGGGCACTTTGGGAAAAATGTCCGGCTCATGCGCCAGCAGGATGATGGGAGCGGTGTCGCCGACCTTGGCCAGCGTGGCGGGAAGATCATCGAGGCCGGTGAGCCCCCTGCGGCCCTCGGCCTTGTTCGGCAACAGCGCAATCTGGTCGGCGAGCCCGGCAATCCAGAAACCCTGGTCGTCCTTTTCCAGGCGCACGACGTCGTTCTCCAGCACCGGAATGCCGACCGCCTCCAGTGCCTTGCGGGAGATGGTCGGCCCCGCCCCGGCTGCCTGCGCCGAGCGATCCTCCCACCAGTCGTGATTGCCGAGGATCGAGAAAACGCCGAGCGGTGCCTTGAGCCGGGAGAGCGCTGACGCCCATTCCGACGCGTTCACCCAGCCTGTCACCAGCCGGGTCCCGGCGGGATAGTCGCCAAGCATGACGATGACGTCCGGCTGCAGCGCATTGGCCTCCTCGGCAAGTGCCGCAATCCGTTCCGGCGTCATCCAGGGTCGGCAGGCATGGATGTCGGCCAACGCCACGACGCGCAATTTAAGCCCGGCCGGCCAGTGCGGCGGCGTCAGCGTGTAGCGCTTCACGTGGGTCAGCAGCATCGGCTCGATGCCGACGGCATAAGCGCCAAGCGACACCAGGCTGAAGGCCGAGCCGCCGACAAGGCGCAGGAAGGCGCGTCTGGTGATCATGAATCGGCCCAAGCCCTTGGGATTCTATCAGGAAGCTGCGTTAAAGGCGGCAATTGCGCCCTGAGCTAGGCCAAGGCGCGCAGATTCTGCGCAGACGAGCCGTTGCGCTGCCAAACGGCGAACAAATCTGCGTTACTCTTCCTGGAACAGGCTGATCTGCTGCTGGGCGATATCCTTCGGAGGGTCGAGCCCGAGATGGCGCCAGGCATTGGCGGTCAGCACGCGGCCGCGCGGCGTGCGCTGGATGAAGCCCTGCTGGATGAGATAGGGCTCGATGATATCCTCGATCGCGTCGCGCGGCTCTGAGAGCCCCGCCGCGATCGTCTCGATGCCGACCGGGCCGCCGCCGAAATTGCGCGCGATCATCGACAGGTAACGGCGGTCGAGCGCGTCGAGGCCGAGCGCGTCGACCTCAAGTCTTATCAGCGCCTCGTCGGCGATCTTCCTGTCGACATGCGCGGCACCCGCGACGCTGGCGAAGTCGCGCACCCGGCGCAACAGCCTGCCGGCAATGCGCGGCGTGCCGCGCGCGCGGCGCGCGATCTCCACCGCCCCGTCGTCGCCGAGCGGCATCGACAGGATGCGTGCGCCGCGGCGCACGATCTGCTCCAGCTCCTCGACCGTATAGAAATTGAGCCGCACCGGAATGCCGAACCGGTCGCGCAGCGGATTGGTCAGCAGCCCGAGTCGGGTTGTCGCCGCGACTAGCGTGAAACGGGCGAGGTCGATCTTGACCGAGCGTGCCGCCGGGCCTTCGCCGATGATCAGGTCGAGCTGGAAATCCTCCATCGCCGGATAGAGGATTTCCTCGACCGCCGGATTGAGCCGGTGGATCTCGTCGATGAAGAGGACGTCGCGCTCTTCGAGATTGGTGAGCAGCGCTGCGAGATCGCCCGCCTTCGCGATCACCGGCCCGGAGGTGGAGCGGAAATTGACGCCAAGCTCGCGCGCCATGATCTGTGCCAGCGTCGTCTTGCCCAGTCCGGGCGGCCCGACGAACAGCACATGGTCGAGCGCCTCGCCGCGACCCTTGGCGGCATCGACGAAGACCTTGAGATTGGCTCGCACCGCCGCCTGGCCGACGAACTCGTCGAGCGACTGCGGCCGCAGCGTCTGGTCGGCATCCTCGCCGCGCTTGTCGGGGGCAATGAGGCGGGGCGAAAGGCTCATGCCGCCTTCCTTGCATAGGACCGATGGCGGGACAAGCGCTGCCTCACCGCGCCAGCTCCCTCAGCCCGAAGCGGATCAGCTTGGACGCGTCCGCGCCCTCGCCGGCCGATTTCAGCGCGGCCGCAACCGCATTCGCCGCGATGTCGCGCGAATAGCCGAGATTGACCAGCGCCGAAACCGCGTCCGTGATCGGTGCGGCCGCCACCCCTTCGCCGAGCTCCTGCTTGAGGCCGATCGTTCCGGTGGCCGCGCCCGCATAGGCCGGCGCCTTGCTGCGCAATTCGGTGACGATGCGCTCGGCCACCTTCTTGCCGACGCCGGGCGCGCGGGAAACCATGGCGATGTCGCGCAGCGCGATCGCATTGGCGAGGTCGGCAGGCGCCAGCGTTGACAAAATAGCCAGCGCCACCTTGGCGCCGACGCCCTGCACATTGTTCATCAAGAGGCGAAACCACTCGCGCTCCAACGCGCTCTGGAAACCGTAGAGCCGGATCATGTCCTCGCGCACATAGGTCTCGATGAACAGCACCACCGCCTCGCCGGGCGACGGCAGCGCGGCAAGCGTGCGCGCCGAGCAATGGGCGACATAGCCGACGCCGTGCACGTCGACGAGGCAGGAGTCTTCGTCGATCTCGTCCAGCGTGCCTTTCAGCTTGCCGATCATGGCCTGGCCTTCATGGATGTGTTTCCGGAGAGACGATTTCGAGGTCTGGGAAATAGCTGCGATAGCGAGGCGCGTCGCGCGTCAAGAGGCGGTGACCGGCGACGGCCGCATGAGCGCCAATGAAAAAATCCGGCAAGGTCCGCTCCCGAACACCGCCGGCCCGCCGATAACGGGAATGTGCCACCCCAGCCAGGAATGCGGCTTCCCAAGGCAAAAACTCGCGATCCATTTCAAGTCTCTCGGCTGCTTTCCTCAGCATTGCTTCGGAAGCGACCAGAGGAGCAAGCTCGGACCAGACGATGCTGTTGATGACCAGCGCGCCATCGCGTCGGCAGGAGACGATCGCCGACGCGGACCATTCCGTCAGCGGCCCAGCCGGACCCCAGACATCAATGAGCACGTTTGTGTCAATTAACGTCGAGATTTTCACGTGGTCCCCTCAACCACTCCATATACTCGTCCGTCGTCATGCCGCCCAAATCCAGCGTCCCCTCCATCTTGTCGAGGATCTCCTTGAATTTGCGGGCAGCTTCCTCCTCCGAAATGTTTTCGTTGACGGCGACAAGCCGGGCGCCCTCGTCGGTGGCCACGAACTGGACCTCCGAACCCGGGCCTATGCCCAGGTGATCCCTTATTTGTTTGGGGATCGTGACTTGCCCTTTGGTGGTCACACGCATGGTAATACCTCCGAGGTATTACTTACCGGGCAAATGAGAACAAGTCAAGAACAAGCTACCAGAGCAGCCATCCGATAGGCCGCACTCGGGCGGTGATGCGCATGGCAGATGGCGATGGCCAGAGCGTCCGCGGCATCGTCGGTGTCGAAGACAGCCTTCGGCATCAGCACCTTCACCATCATGTGGATCTGTTTCTTCTCGCCGTGGCCGACGCCGATCACCGCCTTCTTGACGGCGTTGGGGGCGTATTCGGCGACCACCAGCCCGGCGCGCGCCGGCACCAGCATGGCGATGCCGCGCGCCTGGCCGAGCTTCAGCGTCGCGGTCGCATCCTTGTTGACGAAAGTCTGCTCGACCGCTGCCTCATGCGGCATGGCCTGGTGCAGCACCTCGGCCAAGCCGTCATGCAGCTGGCAGAGCCTTGTCGCCAGCGACTCCTTTTCGTCGGACCGCACCGTGCCGGACGCGACGAAGCGCAGCGAATTGCCGACGCTGTCGATAATACCCCAACCGGTGCGCCTCAGCCCCGGATCGATGCCGATGATGCGAATCGCTTCCCCCATGCGCCAAGTTTAGCCGTGGCGGCAAGCGATGCCAGCGAAATGTGAACAAACCGGAAACGATCGCGATCCAATGGGCATCCTGGTCCGGCGTTCGCGCCGGCATTGTCCAATCTCGGCTGGTGGCACTGCACCGAAGTTTTGACCGATCGGCCCTATTTGCATCGGCAGGTGGCATACGTTCGTTGGAGATTGGCCGAAACGCCCTTCGCGATCGTCATTCTAGGGCGGAGCGACGCGCAGCGGCGCGCAGACCCTAGAATCCATGCCGTTACCTTCGCCAAGGCGTGCAACGGAGCAGAATTCTGCACCGCAGCGACGCTTCCAAGTCATGGCATGGATTCTATGGTCTGCGCCGCGTCGCTTCGCTCCTTGCTCCGCCATAGAATGACGAGGTAGGGGCGGCTTCGACCAATCTCCAGCGTTGCGCTGATTGATGGAAAACCTTGCACCAAGACAAACGGCAACCTTTCAAAATCCCTGTGTCGAGGTTCTAGTTCGTCACGCGACGGATAGCTTTCGACAGCCGTGTGAGAAATGCCGGCCTGGACGATGCGACCAGCTTCCAGGCCAGGACTGCATTGCCCATGCGCCGCGGGAGAATTCCGATGCAGAGGAACCAGACCGCCAGCGCGGCCCGCCGACGCCAGGATGCGTTCATTTCCAGACTGGCGGAGGCGCCCGCTTTTGCCAGTCCCAGCCGGGAGTCGGTCGTGACCGGATGCTGAGGCTCGTCGACACAGAGCGAAGCCAATCGCTCTTCCAGATGGACCGGATCGCGAAGGCCGGCATCCGGCGATACGGTGAGACCGATCTCGGCGGCTCGGCCGGACAAGGCTTCGAGACGGCGGAAATCATGCTGCACGCGCCAACGCGCCCGCTCGGCAAGCCTTTCGGCGAAGACCGAATGGTTGGAGCCGTGGATGCGGTAGGCGCCGAGGCAGGTGTCGATGGATTTCACCTCCCCGTGCAGCGGCGCGAGCGTCGCGAGGTAGCCATCGGCGCCCTGCCGGAAATCGCTTTCGGGCATGGGCATTATCGTTTCCAGTGCCTCGCGGTCGAACGCCAGCCCGCTTGTCACCGTCGTATGGTATCGCCCCTTTCGCAACAATTCCGGCACGACATCGCCAGAGTCGAACGGCTGTTCCGGAGGTGGGAAGACATCCTTGATACGCTGGTCCTCATCGACGAGATGCAACCTGAACTGCGCCTGGGCGACGTCCGCGTCCCACTCGTCCAGGACCTCGGAGACGGCGTTCGGATAGAGGTAATCGTCAGCGTCGAGGAAAAGGACGATCTCCCCGGTGCTCGCCTCGAAGCCGGTATTGAACGCGGCGGCATGGCCGCCATTCCTGCGCCTCAGGCACGGGCGGATCTTGTCGCCGTAGGATTCGATGACGGCCACCGACGCATCCGTCGATGCGTCGTCGACGACCACAACCTCGACATTTCGGTGGTCCTGCTCCAACGCGCTGTCGATGGCGCGTCCCAGGAACTGGTCGTAGTTATAATTGGGGATGATGATCGATACCGGGATGCGGTCCAATGGCGAATGCACGGGATCAAGCCTCGCAATCTGCTTTGGTCACAGTGACGGTGATTTTCCTGCAGAACCGGCTCGGGTCGACCGGGCTGCGGCGAACGGCCCCAACTAGGGTCTCATCTCGTTAAGGCAAGGCTGATCTTTCTCGCGAAGGCCGGCATGGCCTTCAAATGCTATGACGGCTGCCCGCAATATCGAAGAACGGCCGGAAGCGCAGGCGTCCGACTTGCGGCCAAAACGGCTCGCCAAATCGCGGCTCGATTGGGGGATGTGGTTCCCGCTCCCGCGCGTTTCTTGCAGACGCAGCTTCAGCCGCGGGCGAACGCCGTATTCAAAAGGCTGATCTGGTCGGAAACCGGGTTGGCGCGCCGGCTGGGGGCGAGCGTGTCGTTGATGACGCCGCCATAGATTTCCTCGTCCATGCGCCGCACCAGCGCCTGCAGGCGCAGCGAGCGCGTCACGAGGTCCAGAAAATCCTTGGGCAACTCGTTCCAGCCAAGCGCCTCGTCATGCGCCGACGCCGTGTCGAGCCGCACCTTGGATTTCTCCGAGGCCACCTGGTCGCGCGTCATCTCGCCGGAATTCGCCGCACGCTGCAGCAGCAGCCAGGAGGCGACCTGCATGAGCCTTGTGGTCAGCCGCATCGATTCGGCCGCATAGAGCGTCGCCGCCGTGCGCGACAATTTCTTGGCCTCGAGCCTGCCCTTGCCATCGAGATATTCGGCTGCCTGCTCGACCAGCCCCATGCCTTCCTGGTAGAGCGGCTTGAAGGATTGGGAGAAAACCCGGCGCTCCGCCAGTTTAATGGTTTTCGCGCCCTTCGAAGGCTCGTTCATCGATACGCCCCTGCACTGCCGCAAGCCGATTCGGCAATCCTCGCCGACGTGGCCCGCACCCTAAATGACTGAGGCTTGAAAATGCGCTTCGATGCCCATGAAGGCAAGCGCATGTTTAACAAACGGTTAACGCCGGCCTCGTTCCAGCCATCCGCAAGCGGATGGCGCCAGCCTGCCGCCCGCGGACAAAAAAAGAGCCGCGGATAAGGCGGCTCTCAGGAGTTTAACAGGGAGGCGTCAAACAAAGTGGCTCCAACCACTCGGTAAGAATCCAGCAAAACTGGATGCGCATAGTAAACGCCCGTAAAGCTTAATGAACCCTTAACACGGCGACGATTTTTTAAGCGACCGCGCTTTCCTGTGCCGGAACAGGACAGCCGGCTTCGCCGCCCGGGATCGTCTGAAAACCGGACCTTCGAACGCCGAACCCGGCCATCGAAACATGTTGGCCGCCGCCGCGACATCGTTCCGAAACACGCGCCACGCAAAAGCCCGCTCCTCTGAAGCGGCGCGCGGATCCGCGCCGCTCGAAACCAGGCGGGATATCCGGGAGCAAATCATGGATTGGTATTCGATCGTCAAATTCCTTCACGTCGTTTCGGCCGTTTTGTGGGTCGGCGGCGGCTTCGTGCTGTTCCTGCTCGGCGTGCTGGCCGAGCGTGCCGGCAACATCGAGGACAAGCTGCAGGCAATGCGCGCCAGCGGACAGCTCGGCGGCAGGTTCTTCGCGCCGATGTCGATGCTGACGCTGGCCTTCGGCCTCATCATGTGCGGCTTCTGGGTCGGCTTTACCGAGCTGTGGATCGTCATCGGCCTCGTCGGCTACGCCACCACCTTCTCGATCGGCATGCTCGTCTTCAAGCCGACCGGCGAGCGCATGGGCGCCATGGTCGCCGAGCAGGGCGTGACGCCGGCGGTTCTTGCCATCGGCCAGCGCATGATGAATTGGGCGCGCCTCGACTACGCGGTGATGCTGGTGATCATCGCCGACATGGTGCTGAAGCCCACTTTGCACGACATCGGTATTCTTGCCGGCATGGCGATGGTGGTTGCGCTGGGCGCCGCGCTCGCCTTCGGCGGCGGCCGCCAGATGGTGCCGAGCGCCGCTTGAATCCTTCTGGTGAGGCTGGCCCGGCGGCCGGCCTCACCAGAAACCGGCAATGCCATCCCACAACAGCTTGACGGCGACCACCGCGACGGTCGCGTAGGTGAATGGGTAGAATATCTCAGGCCGCATGCGGCGCACCAGCCACGCGCCGGCAATGGTGGAGAGCGGCGCCAGCGGCATCAGCACCGCCGAGGCGGTCAAATTGGTGGTGTCGAACTGGCCGAGCGCGAAATAGGGGATCAGCTTCAGCGCATTGGTGGCAGCAAAGAAGATCGCCGCTGTTCCCGACAGCACTTTCGGGTCGAGCCGGATCGGCAGCGCATAGACCTGGAAGGGCGGACCGCCGACATGGGCGACGAAGCTGGTGAAGCCTGCGACCGCGCCCCAGAAGGCCGCCGCGATGCGGTTCGGCTCCGCCGCATGGCCGGCGCCGTGGCGGAACTGCAAATATAGCCAGCGCAGCACGAACACCAGCGCGACCGCGCCGACGATCAGCCGCACCATCTCCTCGGTGACCAAGGCCGCGGTCAGCCAGCCAAGTCCGATGCCGATGACGGCGCCGGGCATCATGTCGACCAGCATCTTGCGGTCGTAGACGCCCCACCAGGTCCACACGGAAACCACATCCATCAGGCACAGGATCGGCAGCAGGATGGCGGCCGCCTGAACCGGCGGAATGGTCAGCGCCATGAGCGGCACGCCGACGAAACCGACGGCGCCGCCGAAGCCGCCTTTCGACAGGCCGACAAGGATCACCGCCGGAATGGCGGCGGCATAGAACCACGGATCGCTGAGCAGGCCTGACATCGGCAAGGGAAGGTTGGAGAAGGCGGGGAGCCAGCCATAGCGCAGAATGGCGCCGCCGGGATAGTCATTAATGCCGGCATCCGCTATTGCCGAGCCGGCATCGACGGCCGCCGCGCTGTCAGGGCCGTTTTCGATCGGCTCGCTGTCTCGAGGTATGGAAATGAGCGCCATCAGCATCCGCAAGGCTCGCGAAGCGGACGTGGCGGCAATCGTCGCGATGCTTGCCGACGATGCGCTCGGCCAGGCCCGCGAAGACGCCGGGCTGCCGCTGTCGCGAGCCTATCTCGACGCCTTCGCGGCGATAGACGGCGATCCGAACTAGTTCCTCGCGGTGATGACCGACGGCGACGACGTCATCGGCACGCTGCAGATCACCTTTATCGCCGGACTGTCGCTGCGCGGCGCCCGTCGCGGCCTGATCGAGGCGGTGCGCGTCGCGTCGAGCCGGCGCGGCGAAGGGCTGGGACAGCGTCTGTTCGAATGGGCGATCGACAAATGCCGCGAGCGGGGCTGCCGGGTCGTCCAGCTGACGACCAACAAGAGCCGGACCGACGCGCATCGCTTCTATGAGCGCCTTGGCTTCAAGGCCAGCCACGTCGGCTACAAGCTTGAACTCTAATGCATGTCGCCCAGAAGTGCGCAGCGGTTCTGGGATAACGACATGCATCAAAACAAAGACCTAAAGCGCGTCGCCTGAATCCGTTTCAGTACGGCGCGCTTTAGGCCAGCGTCCGGCCGTTCAACGCCGCGCCTGAACAAGCAGGAACATCGGCCGTTCCAGCTCCTCGGCGAGTTCCGGCCGGGCGGCGATCTGCTCGTCCGTCGGGCAAAATTCCTCGACATGGCCGATGCTGAATCCGGCCTGGATCAGCAAATTGAGCGTGGTGCCGATGGTGCGGTGATATTTCACGACGCCCTTGGTGAACCAGTCGGTGCTGCGCGGCCCCTCCACCAGATACCGGTCGACCGGCCATGTCTTCCTGCCCGTGGCATCGACCGACCAGCCCGGATCGGTCGGAGCCATATAGATCGGATGTTCCGTTGAGAAGACGAAGGCTCCGCCGGGCACCAGGGCCTGATGGACGGTCGCGAACAGGCGCGCTGCATCGCCGACATAATGCAGCGCAAGCGAACTGTAGGCGAGATTGAAACGCGCCTTCGACAGACTGAGCTCATCGAGGTCGGCGCGCTGATAGGTGACGCCGCCGTCGGAGCCGGCGGCGCGTGCGCGGGCAAGCATCTTTTCCGAGAGGTCGAGGCCTAGGACTTCTCTTGCGCCATGCGAGCGCGCCCAGCGGCAGAACCAGCCGAACCCGCAGCCGAGATCGACAATGCTTGCGCCATCGACGTCGGGCAGCATGGCGCGCAGCGCCGGCCATTCGGGCGCGCCCTCCAGGCCCTCGACCGAGCGGCCGAGGCGGCTATAGCCATCGAAGAAATCCGGATGGTCGTAGATATTTTGCGCCATGTGCCTGTCCTCGCAGCCCATTGCCGGCCGCCTGCAAGTCCGGAAGCCGAGATTTGCATTGGTGCCGAAACACCACTTATGCAATGAATGAACCGGCGGAAAGTGGCGGGTGGCTGCGTGGAAAATCAACTCTTTCAAGGCCGGCTGTTGCCGCATGAACGCATCTTGTGGAGTGGGACGCCCGCGCAGGGACTGCTGTTCTCCAGTCGCGACGTCTTTCTGATCCCGTTCAGCCTGCTCTGGTGCGGCTTTGCGATTTTCTGGACCTATTCGGCGACGAGGCAAGGCGCGCCACTGTTCTTTGACGCCTGGGGAGCGATGTTCGTCTGCGTCGGCCTCTTCATGGTTTTCGGCAGGTTCATATTCGACGCCTGGCTGAGGCGGCGGATATGCTACGCCGTCACCAACAAGCGTATCCTGATCCTGCGCGGCGCCCCGTCCGCCAACTTCACCTCGATCGATCTCGAACGCATTCCCGACGTCCAGTTGACCGGCGAAACGGCGACGAAGGGGACCTTGCGCTTCGGAGCCGCCATGTCGGCATATCCATTCTCACGGATGAACGGGTGGTTTCCGGCGCTGGATCCGGTCCCGCAGTTTCTCGGAATCGAACAGCCGCAGCGCGTGTTGGATCTCATCATGAAGACCCGGCGCGACGATGCTCGTGCGGACCGGTCTCCGTCCGCCGCATAGCCGACTGTTCAAGCCGCCCCCTTTGCTCTATGCCGCAATGCAACCATGTTCGCCCGGCATAGGCGAAACCGGGATCGAAGGCCAATGAACGATATAAACCCGCCCAACCGCTGCCGCATCGTGCTGATCGCGCCGCCGCTCGTGTCGGCGGAGCAGATCTGCGCGGCGTTCGAGGGCGGCGACGTCGCCTCGCTGATCCTGCCGGACAACGGCATGGACGATGCCTCTTTCCAGGCCTTCGCCGCGAGGATCGTGCCGATAGCGCAGGCCTCCGGCGTCGCCGTCATCATTGCCGGCGACAGCCGCATCGCCGGGCGCGTCCAGGCCGACGGCATCCATGTCGATGTCAAGCCCGGTGAGCTCGCCGAGACGATCGAGCGCGTGGCCGGCAAGATGATGGTCGGCGTCGGCGGCGCCAAGACCCGCGACGAAGCGCTGGATCTCGGCGAAGCGCGGCCAGACTACATGTTCTTCGGCCGCTTCGGCTACGACAACAAGCCGGAGCCGCATCACCGCAACCTCGCCCTCGGCGAATGGTGGGCGGAGATGATCTCGATCCCTTGCATCGTCATGGCCGGCTCCGAGCTTGCCTCCGTCGAGACGGTGGCCGCGACCGGCGCCGAGTTCGTGGCGCTGTCCAGCGCCGTCTTTGCCGACGCGCGCGACCCGCGGGCGGCGATCGCCGCCGCCAACGCGCTGCTCGATCAAACCGCGCCGCGCTTCGAGAGCTGACATGCGCCTGCGTGTCCTTCCTCTGGTTGTCCTGGCCGGCTTGTTTGCGCAGGCCGCGACGGCGGCTCAGACCGTCCCGCAGCCGCGGCCGGATGCCGGCTCTCCAGACGCCGGCACACCGAATACGGTCACGCCCAACGCAGGCACGCCGGACGCCGGCGCGCCTGACGCGAGCAGGTTCGGCGGCGCTCCCCATATCGACAAGCCGATCCAGAACACCTTGCCGCAGCCGGCCACCATGACGCCGCCATCGGCCGACGCCGTCAATCCCGACCGCTTCGGCGCCAAGCAGCCGGACGCCGCCTATGGCGCCTTCCAGCGCGGGCTCTACAAGACCGCTTACAACCTTGCCATGGACCGCGCCAAGAACGGCGATCCGGCGGCCGAGACGCTGGTGGCCGAAATCCTGTCGCGCGGGCTGGGCGTGCCGCTCAATCCGGCCGAGGCCAGCAAATGGTATGCGCTTGCCGCCGAGCAGGGCGTGCCAGAGGCGCAGTTCCAATATGCGCTGATGCTGCTCGACGGCCGCTATGCGAAGAAGGACGAAAAGGGCGCCTTCGCGCTGATGCAGGCCTCGGCCGAGGCCGGCAACCGGCTTGCGCAGTTCAACTTCGCCCAGTTGCTCGTCCAGCAGGATCCCGGCGACGGCGGCCTTGTGAAGGCCGCCGTCTATTATGAGCGCGCCGCCGCCACCGGCCTTGCCGACGCCCAATATGCGATGGCGCAGCTCTACGCCAACGGCGCCGGCGGCAAGCCGCATGACGACGCCCAGGCGCGTCTTCTGCTGGCGCAAGCCGCGCGACAGAATTACGACACCGCGCAGGTCGACCTCGCCGCCTGGATGATCGAGGGACGCGGCGGCCCGCGCGACCTGAAATCGGGCTTTGCCTGGATGAAGCGGGCGGCGCAAGGCGGCAATGTCGCGGCCCAGAACCGCCTCGCCAAGCTCTATATGGGCGGCATCGGCACCGATCCGGACCTGATCCTGGCCGGCGCCTGGTACATCGTCGCCCGCCGCGCCGGCCTTATCGACCCGCAGATGGACGATTTCCTGCAGGGCCTCGACGACGACCAGACCAAGCAGGCGCTGCAGAAGGCAAATCGCCTGCCTTGACGCATAGCGCCACGGACGGCATGTCCGGCCTCCCTTGCTACTATGCGCAATTTGTGGTCTTGGAGGCGCCAAAGCGCGCGCCGCGCCAGAAAAATCTCATTCCGGATCAGTTCATCATGGCCAAGATCAGTGGCAACGAAATCCGTCCCGGCTATGTCATCGAGCACGATGGCGGGCTGTGGGTGGCGGTCAAGACCAACACCGTCAAGCCAGGCAAGGGCGGCGCCTATAATCAGGTCGAGCTGAAGAACCTGATCAACGGCACCAAGCTCAACGAGCGCTTCCGCTCGGCCGAGACCGTCGAGCAGATCCGGCTCGACCTGAAGGATTTTTCGTTCCTCTACGAGCAGGGCGACGCGCTGGTCTTCATGGACACCGAAAGCTACGAGCAGCTCGAGCTGGCGAAGGACTTCGTCGGCGAGCGCGCCGCCTTCCTGCAGGACGGCATGATGGTGACGGTGCAGCTTTACGAGGAGCGGCCGATCGGCATTTCGCTGCCCGACCAGGTGACGCTGACCATTACCGAGGCCGACCCGGTTGTGCGGGGCCAGACGGCCGCCTCCTCCTACAAGCCGGCGGTGCTGGAGAACGGCATCCGCGTTCTCGTGCCGCCCTTCATTTCGGCCGGCGAGCGCATCATCGTCGACACCAACGAAATCACCTACGTGCGCCGCGCGGATTAACGGCAAAAAGCAGGAAGAAAAAAATGGCGCGTTCCGCTCTCCTCAACGTCATGGTCCAGGCCGCGATGAAGGCCGGCCGCTCGCTGTCGCGCGACTTCGGCGAGGTGCAGAACTTGCAGGTCTCGATGAAGGGGCCGGGCGACTATGTCAGCCAGGCCGACCGCAAGGCCGAAGAGATCGTCTTCACCGAGCTTTCCAAGGCGCGGCCGGGCTACGCCTTCCTGATGGAAGAACGCGGCGCGGTCGAAGGCGAGGACGCCCAGCACCGCTGGATCGTCGACCCGCTCGACGGCACCACCAATTTCCTGCACGGCATCCCGCTCTTCTCCGTGTCGATCGCCCTCGAGCGCCAGGGCCAGGTCGTCGCCGGCGTCGTCTACAATCCGGCGATGGACGAGCTCTACACGGCCGAGCGCGGCGGCGGCGCCTTCATGAACGACCGGCGGCTGCGCGTCGCCGGGCGCTCCAAGCTGACCGACGCGGTGATCGGCTGCGGCGTGCCGCATCTCGGTCGCGGCCAGCACGGCAATTTCCTGATCGAGCTGCGCAACGTCATGGCCGAAGTCTCCGGCGTGCGCCGCCTGGGTTCCGCCGCGCTCGATCTCGCCTATGTCGCGGCCGGACGCATGGATGGTTTCTGGGAAACCGGCCTGTCCTCCTGGGACATCGCGGCGGGCATCCTTCTGGTGCGCGAAGCCGGCGGCTTCGTCTCCGACATGGATGGCGCGCAGGACATGCTGGACAATGGCGAGGTCGTCGCCGGCAACGAGCTCATCCAGCGCGCGCTGCTCAAGACCGTGAAGAAGCCATTGGCTGCTCGCTGACTGACTATGGCGTCCTTCGCGCGTCGAAAGGACGCGCGCCTTTAGTCGCAAAACCGCAACCGAAGCTTGAAATACTGGTCCGCAAGCGCCCAGATTAGGCGTTGCAGGATCATCGATGAACGACGCGCGTCCAGATACAACGCTTGAAATCCCCTTTGTCGGGCGCTGGCACTATTCGCGTGCCGAAATGATCGCCGACGGCATCGTCCACGCGGTCGGCATCGTGCTGGCGATCGCGGCCGGCTCCGCTTTCCTGGCTTTGGCCGCCTTCCATTCCGGTCCGGGCGAATATATCGCCGCAGTGTTCTACGTGGTGTCGCTGCTCACCGTGCTCTCGGTTTCGCTGGCCTATAATCTGTGGCCGGTGTCGTGGCCGGCGAAATGGATCCTGCGCCGCTTCGATCACGCCGCGATCTATCTGCTGATCGCCGCCACCTACACGCCCTTCCTCGCCCAGCTCGACAACTCGCCGTTGGCGCTGCCCATGATCGTCGTCGTGTGGAGCGCGGCAGCGGCCGGTATCGCCATCAAGATGTTCGTGCCCGGCCGCTACGACCGGCTGGCCATCGTCTTCTATCTCGCCATCGGCTGGAGCGGCGTCGTGCTCGCCGGACCGCTGGTCCACACGCTGCCGACGACCTCCGTCGCGCTGCTCATCGCCGGCGGCATCGTCTATTCCTGCGGCGTCATCTTCTTCGCCTGGAAGGGCCTGCGCTTCCACAATGCCGTCTGGCACGGCTTCGTCGTCACCGGCGCCGGCCTTCATTTGGCCGCCATGGTCGACTGCCTTGTCGTCAACCGGTTCTAGAGCATGAGCTAGGCCTGTGGCGCGGGCCTGTCAGGCCATATTGCCAAGCGCCATTCAATTTGGTCACAATTCCGTTTAGAGTCGCGGCAATTCTGCGGCGGTGGCATCGGAAACGGGGCACGGATGGCTTTTCTCAGATCCTTCGGCAGGCGATCGGACGTCCTGGTCTATGATCCGCACAAGCTGTCGAGCCCGCAGGTCTTCCTGCTCACCATGGTGATCTTCCTGATCATCGTCGCTTTCATCGCCGCCATCCTCACCCGCCAGATATCGACCGCCTTCTCCAGCAATCCGGGCCTCAACGGACTGATCGTCGGCGTGCTGGCGGTTGGCATCCTGCTTGCCTTCGTCCAGGTCGGGCGGCTGTTCCGCGAGGTGCGCTGGGTCAATTCCTTCCGCGCCGGCTCCGAGACCACCGAGCCGGTTCTTTTGGCGCCGATGAAGGCGATGATCGGCCGTTCGTCCTCGATGGCCTTCTCGACCTCGTCGATGCGCACGATGCTGGATTCCATCGCCACGCGCCTCGACGAAAGCCGCGACACCTCGCGCTATCTGGTCGGCCTGCTCGTGTTCCTCGGCCTGCTTGGCACCTTCTGGGGCCTGCTCAACACCATCGCCTCGATCCGCGAGACGATCGAGGCGCTGGACCCGGGCAGCGGCGATGCGGCCGCCGTTCTCGACGCGCTGAAACAGGGCCTGTCGGCGCCGCTCGCCGGCATGGGCACCGCGTTTTCGTCCTCGCTGTTCGGCCTTTCCGGATCGCTTGTGCTCGGCTTCCTCGACCTGCAGGCCGGCCGCGCCCAGACCCGCTTCTACACCGAACTGGAGAACTGGCTGTCCTCTGTCACCGATCTGTCGTCCGACATCGTGGTCTCCGACACGTCGAAGACAACCGAATCCTCCGAGGACATCCGCCTGCTGTCGGAGCGGCTGCGCAGCCTGCAGGAGAATGGCGGCGGCTCCAATCCGCGCGTCGCCACCGCCATGGCCAATCTTGCCGACGGTATCTCGGGGCTGGTCAAGAACATGCGCTCCGAGCAGCAGATCATGCGCGACTGGGTCGAGGCCCAGTCCGACGAGCAGAAGGCCATGCGCAACACGCTGGAAAAGATCGCCGACGCGCTGAAGAAGCAAGGGGTCCACTGACGTGGCGCTGGCAAGACGGCGCGCCGACCGCCGCATCGACTACTGGCCTGGCTTCGTCGACGCGCTGTCGACGCTGCTGTTGGCGATCATGTTCCTGCTCACGGTCTTCGTGCTGGCGCAATTCCTGCTCAGCCGCGAGATTTCCGGCAAGGACACGGTGCTGAACCGCCTCAACTCGCAGATCAACGAGCTGACCCAGTTGCTGGCGCTGGAGCGCTCGAACAGCCAGGATAAGGAAGACTCGCTCGCCAATTTGCAGGCTTCGCTGTCGGCGTCGGAAGCCGAAAAAAGCCGCCTCGAACAGTTGCTCTCGCAGGGCGCCGGCGCCGGCGACGCGGCCAACAAGCGGGCGGACCAGCTTTCCGGCGAGCTCAGCAACCAGCGCCAGATCAGCCAGCAGGCGCTGAGCCAGGTCGAGATCCTCAACCAGCAGATAGCGGCCCTTCGCAAGCAGATCGGCGCGCTGGAAGACGCGCTCAACGTTTCCGAGCAGCGCGACCACGACTCCAACACCAAGATCGCCGATCTCGGCCGCCGCCTGAATGTAGCACTTGCGCAGCGCGTCCAGGAGCTCAACCGCTACCGTTCCGACTTCTTCGGCCGGCTGCGCGAGATCCTCGCCGACCGCGAGAACATCCGCATCGTCGGCGACCGTTTCGTCTTCCAGTCGGAGGTGCTGTTCCCAACCGGCTCCGACGAGATCAACGACGCCGGCAAGGTCGAGATGAAGAAGCTCGCCGACGCCATCATCGAATTGCAGAAGGAAATCCCGCCCGAGATCAGCTGGGTGCTGCGCGTCGACGGCCACACCGACAACAAGCCGCTGTCAGGCACCGGCCGCTATCGCGACAACTGGGAACTGTCGACCGCGCGCGCGACGTCCGTCGTGAAGTTCCTGATCGAGAACGGCGTGCCGGCCAACCGGCTGGTAGCCGCCGGCTTCGGCGAGTTCCAGCCGCTCGACCCGGCCGATACCGACGAGGCGCGCGGCAAGAACCGCCGCATTGAACTGAAGCTCACAGAACGGTGACCCATTATCACAGAAAGTCACGGGAAGTTGTTCGTCGGCTGAATACTTAGCGCGACAAGTCCTGGCGGCAAGGCCTGAAAACATTATCTTTTTTTAATTACACATCGCGAATCGACGCACCTAATTTGCTACGCAGGGCCGGGGACCGCCGGCGATGCCTCCCATCGCGACGCGACGGAACCGGACGGCCCGGAAAGGTCGGAAGGCAATGCGGCAGGACCGCTTCCTTCCCTGCAGGAGGATGCGCCGCCATGCGCGCTTCAACATCTCTCAAGACTGTAACCCTGGCTGCCACGCTGATCGCGGCTCCGCTCGCCGGCGCCTATGCGGCCGGACATCACAAGGGGCTTCTCGACGCGACCGCTCCAACCGATTTCACCGGCCCGCGCGTGACCAGCCTTATCGATCAGGTCCAGGGCGTGGATCAGGGCATCACCGACGCCCGGCAGGCAAACAGCATTTCAGCTTCGGAAGCGCAGCAACTGCATATGCGCGCCGCGCATATCAGCCAGGCCGCGGAGCATGTCGCGGCTTCGGATCACGGCAGGATCCCGTCCGCGCAATACCATGAGTTGCTGCGCCGTCTCGACAATGTCGACCAGAGGCTGATGAACGACACCGGCAGCGGCTTCATGATGGGCGACGGCGACGATGGCGGGAATTACCCGAACGGTTAAAGCAGGTCGCGTGAAAAAGAATTCACGCGATCTGCTTTAAGTTTTTGATTTTAAGCATGTCTTTGTCCCGAAACCGGGCCCACTTTCGGGAGACATGCTTTAGAGCATTTGCTCTGATCCCACAGGAAGGGACCAACTGGCGCCCGCGGGACCTGGCCCCGAGGGCGTCCTTTTTCGATCGCATACCCGTTTCGATCACAGGCCGAGCCAAAGCGCGACGATGGCGAGCACCGCCGGCACCGTCTGGATGAAGAGGATCTTGCGGCCGACGGTCGCCGCGCCATAGAGGCCGGCGACGGCGACGCAGAGCAGGAAGAACATCTTGACCTGGAACCCGCCGGCGCCGAGATAGAGACCCCAGATCAGGCCCGCGGCGAGAAAGCCGTTATAGAGCCCCTGGTTGGCGGCAAGCACCTTCGAGGCGCTGGCGAATTCCGGCGTCAGTCCAAACGCCTTGCGGCCGCGCGGCGTGTCCCACAACACCATCTCAAGATAGACGATATAGCAGTGGATCAGTGCCACCAGCCCGACCAGGATATTGCCGACCATTGTCCCCTCCAGCAGTTTGTTGAAGGCATTGATCACGCAGTAGGCTCGCAAGGCAAGACGGCTGACCCCATCGCGACCGGACAGGGTTGCCAAGCTCGGCGCCTTGGTATCTTTTCGCGCCAGCCAAATTGACCTCGGGATCCATCATGTCTTTCCAGAAACTCGACCAACTCGGCCACAAGCTCGAAGCGCTGGAGCATGCCTTGGCCATCCTCGGCGCCGACGAGGCGACCCATATGGCGGTCGGCGGCGGCGAGAAGCGCGCCGAGGCGATGTCCTCGCTTGCCGGCATGCTGCACGCCCAGGCGACCGCGCCGGAGATCGGCGACTGGATTGCCGCCGCCGAAGCCGAGCCGCTGGGCGAAGAGCAGCAGGCGGCGGTGCGGGAACTGCGCCGCCAATACACCAACCTCACCTGCCTGCCGGTCGAATTCGTCGAGCGCCAGACGGTGGCGCGCATGCGTTCCGAGCAGCTCTGGCGCGACCTGCGCGCCAAGAACGACTGGGCCGGCTTCCTGCCGGCGCTGGAAGGCGTCGTGGCCCTGGTGCGCGAGGAAGCAGCGCTGCGCGCCGAAGTGCTCGGCCTCGCCCCCTATGACGCGCTGATGGAGCAGTATGACCCCGGCAACCGCGCCACCGACATCACGCCGGTGTTTGCCGAGCTGAAGGCCTTCCTCAAGGATTTCCTGCCGCGCGCGCTGGCCGTGCAGGATGCGCGGTTGGCGAAACATCCGTTGAAGCCGCTGTCGGGCAGCTATGCCGTCGACCGCCAGCGCGAGCTCGGCCTTGCCATGATGGCGGCGGTCGGCTTCGACCTCACCCACGGCTCGCTCTCGGTGTCGCACCACCCCTTCTGCGGCGGCGTGCCGACCGACGTGCGCATCACCACCCGCTACAAGACCTCCGACTTCCTGTCGGCGCTGATGGGCGTGCTGCACGAGACCGGCCACGCGCTCTACGAGCAGAACCTGCCGAAAGCCTGGTCGCATTGGCCGCTGGGCAAGGCGCGCGGCATGGCTGTGCATGAGAGCCAAAGCCTGTTCGTCGAAAAGCAGATCGGCCGCAACCCGGCCTTCTGGCGCTGGGCGCTGCCGGTGGTCGAAAAACACCTCGGCGAGGCCTGGTCGCTCGACGACATCCTGCCGCATGTCCACCATGTCGAGCGCGGCCTGATCCGCGTCGACGCCGACGAGGTCACCTATCCGTTGCATGTTATCCTGCGCTACGAGCTCGAGCAGGAGCTCGTGTCCGGCCGGCTGGAGGTCGCCGACCTGCCCGAAGCCTGGGACGCCAAGATGCGCGACTATCTCGGCCTCTCGACCATCGACAACCCCGCCGACGGGCCGATGCAGGATGTGCACTGGCCGGGCGCCGCCTTCGGCTATTTCCCCTCCTACACGCTCGGCGCCATGATGGCGGCGCAGCAATGGGCGGCTTTGATCAGGGAGCACCCCTCCGCCGACGAGGACCTCGCCAAGGGCGATTTCAGCGCCGTCAACGAGTGGCGTCGCGCAAAGATCTGGTCGCAGGGCTCGCGCTGGTCGACGCCGGACCTGCTCGAGCGCGCCACCGGCGAAAAGCTCAATGCCACTTACTTCACGCAGCACCTGCGCAGGCGCTACGGCGGCTGATAGAATAGCTGATCGCCCGCGCATCCTTGAGAACTGCACCGGGCGGCGGTGGTAGATCATTTGCGTACTATTTCGTACTACTATATCTTATGATCTAGAGGTGCGCAGATGAACGCTTCGGGTCCAAAGGAACGCGCGACGTTTTCGATCGACAGCTCGATCAAGGAGACGCTTGAAAGCCAGGTTCCGAAGAGCAAGCGATCCCGCTTTGTCGAAGAGGCGATCGCAAAGGCATTGAAGGATGCCGCGAAAGAACGCGCTCTGAAAATGATCCGGGACTTCAAGCCAGTTTCCACCGGCGGCGAAGACTCGACCGACGTGCTGCGCAGAATTCGTCTGGAGATGGACGGCAGGCCGGCGGACGTCCTCGAAGGTCGCAAGAGGTGATCATCGTCGACGCGTCGATCTTCATCAAGCTCTTTCGGGATGAGGATGACAGCCAACTGGCTCGAAATCTGTTCATGAAGAACATTGCGGATGGCCGCGTCATGGCCGCCCCCAGCATCCTGCTTTACGAGGCGCTATCGGCGGCGCTTCACTATGAGCAATCCTTTGTCATGGTCGCAAAGCTGATCGGCGGATTGCGGGAAGCCGGTTTCGAACTTCTGGAGCCAGATACGGAGGAACTGGCCAAGACACAGGAGATGGCAACGCGGCTCAGTCCTGCCGGTGGCTATCCCACGCTCAACGATTGCGTCTACCACGCAATCGCCATCAACCGCACTGCAACATTGGTGACAGCCGACCAGCGGCATTTTGCCAAAACAAAACATTTGGGCAGCATCATCCTGCTCGCCGACTGGCGAGCGGACTGAACCCATTTCTATTCCGCCGCGCCCCGGAAGGCGCCGGCGCCGGTCTCGAACTGCAGCTTGGCGAGCCGGGCGTAGATGCCGCCCTTGGCGACCAGGCTCTGATGCGTGCCTTCCTCGACGATGCGCCCGCCATCCATCACCAGGATGCGGTCGGCCTTCAGCACCGTCGCCAGCCGGTGGGCGATGACGATGGTGGTGCGGCCGCGCATCAGCCGCTCAAGCGCCTTTTGCACCAGCGTCTCGCTCTCGGCGTCGAGTGCCGAGGTCGCTTCGTCGAGCAGCAGGATCGGCGCGTCGCGCAGGATGGCGCGGGCGATCGCGATGCGCTGGCGCTGCCCGCCGGACAGCGTCACGCCGCGCTCGCCGACCTGGCTGTCATAGCCCTTGTCGAGCCTGGCGATGAATTCGTCGGCAAGGGCCGCCTTGGCCGCGGCCTCGATCTCGGCGTCGCTGGCGCCTTGCCTGCCGAAGCCGATATTGTCGCGCACGCTCGCCGCGAAGACGGTGACGTCCTGCGGCACGATCGCGATGCGCTGGCGGACGGCCGTCGGATCGGCCTCGCGCACATCGACGCCGTCGATGACGACGCGGCCGCTCTCGGGATCGTAGAAGCGCAGGATCAGCGAGAAGACGGTGCTCTTGCCCGCGCCTGAGGGCCCGACGATCGCCACCGTCTCGCCCGGTTTCACCTGGAAGCTCAGGCCATGCACCGCGGCACGGTCCGGCCGCGCCGGATAGGAGAAGGAGACGTCGTCGAAGCTGATCGCGCCCTTGGCCGTGGCCGGCAGCGGTTGAGGATCGGCAGGCGGCTGGATGGCCGGTTTCTCGGCCAGGATCTCCGTCAGCCGCTCGGCGGCGCCCGCCGCCTGCGACAGCTCGCTCCACACCTCCGACAGCGCGCCGAGCGCGCCGGCGGCAAATACCGAATAGAGCAGGAACTGCCCGAGCGTGCCGGGTGACAGGGTGCCGGCAAGCACGTCCCGCGACCCGAACCACAGCACCGCGACCACCGAGGAGAAGATCATGAATATGGCGAAGAAGGTGAGGAACGAGCGCGCGAACACCGAGGCCCGCGCGGCCTCGAAGGCGGCGTCGACGGCGCCAGCGAAGCGGCCGGTGACCAGCTTCTCGTTGGTGAAGGCCTGCAGCGTGCGCACCGCGCCGATCTGCTCGCTGGCATAGGCGGTTGCTTCGGCGAGCGTATCCTGCGCTTGCCGGGACTTGCGCCGCACCGAACGGCCGAAGGCGACCAGCGGCAGCACGATCACCGGGATGGCCGCGATCACCAGGCCCGACAGCTTCGGGCTGGTGACGACCATCATCGCCACCGCGCCGAGGCCAAGGATGACATTGCGCAGCGCGACCGAGGCGGTGGCGCCGACCGCCGACTTCACCTGCGTGGTATCGGCTGCAAGCCGCGAGACGATCTCGCCCGAATGCGCCTTGTCGAAGAAGGCGGGCGACAGCGTCGTGACATGCGAGAAGACGTCGCGGCGGATATCGGCCACGACCCGCTCGCCGAGCGTGACGACGAAATAGTAGCGGCTGGCCGAAGCCGCCGCCAGCAAAGCCGCCATCACCACGAGCGCTGCGAAATACTCAGCAATGAAGGTGGAACTCGCGGCTTCGAAACCGTGATCTATCATGCGCCGCACGGCCATCGGCAATGCAAGCGTGGTCACCGCGGCCACGATCAGCGAGATGATCGCGCCGACCGCCAGTTTCCGGTAGCGGATGATATAGGGGAAAAGGTTTCTCAGCGGCCGGACCGAGCGCCTGCGCTGGTCTCCACTGGCACCGATCTCCGCCATGAGCGTTTCCTCTGGCCGCTTGTCAATACCGCGCTTCAATATGCGCTTGCCGCGGCCTTGTGATTCAATTCCGGCTGATGTATAGGCTCGCCGACCGTTTTAGAAGCCGTGGCTTTTCATTAGCTGCGGCTTCGAGTTTTAAAAAGGGGCGCATCGACGCAGGCCATAGGCCCGTCAGCAGCGCCGGCAGCCAGGAAACACGACAATGAAGGCCGATATCCATCCCGACTACCACACCATCAAGGTCGTCATGACCGATGGCACCGAGTACCAGACCCGTTCGACCTGGGGCAAGGAAGGCGACACGATGAACCTCGACATCGACCCGACCACGCACCCGGCCTGGACCGGCGGCCAGCAGACCCTGCTCGACCGCGGCGGCCGCCTGTCGAAGTTCAAGAAGCGTTTCGAGGGTTTCGGCCTCTAAGCCCAGTAGGCCTGCGAGATTTGAAAAACCCGCCTTCGAGGCGGGTTTTTTGTTGGCCACATTCCTACCTTCTCCCCGTTTCACGGGGAGAAGGTGCCCAACGGGCGGATGAGGGGCAGCGCTAACCTCCACCGTTAGCCAGAGAATTCGATTTGCAATTCGGTGACAGTGCACTTTTCGGCGACGCCTACGTCATAGGCTGGCGCTGCCCCTCACCTGCCTGCCGGCATCCTCTCCCCGTATAGTGACGGGGAGAGGGGCGCTCCCGCCGGCGATTTCGCCAATCGCCTTAGCCCCTACTCCCCCACCAACTCCCTCAGCGCCATGCGCTTGTAGGCTTCGACCAGCCTGTCGCCCTCTTCCCGATCGACCGAGATCGCCAGCCGCACGGCGGCCTCGCCCATCTGCCACACCAGAAATGCCGTCGTCTCCAGTTGGACCGGATCGGCATCGGGCCGCAGCCGCTTCAGCACCGCCACCAGGAATTCGGCGTTGGCCCGGCTGTCGGCCAGTTCGAGCGCGCGCAGCGCCTTGTCGGCCTGCGTGCCGGACCAGACATCGCGTATCACAGGCTCGGCCAGAAACAGCTGGTAATAGATGTCGACCACCTCTGAAAACGCGCTCTTAAAGCCCTCGGCGTCCTCGACATCTTTTAGCGCGGCCGAAATACAGGCCTGGCCTTCGGCGGTGTAGCGCTCGGCCAGCGCCCAGACGATCGCCCGTTTGTCCGGGAAGAACTGGTAGAGCGAGCCGATCGACACCCCTGCCTTTTCCGCCACCTCGCCCATGCGCATGGCATCGCTGCCCTGCTCGGCAATCAGTGCCGAGGCTGCCGCGAGCATCCGCTCCACCCGCTCGCGGCTGCGCTGCTGCGCAGGCGACCGGCGCGGCGAAGCAATGCCCACCTGATCGGCCTTCGCGGCGACTTTTTCGTCCATGGCTCTCTCCGGGCAATTTCTCGAAAACTGGCTTGACTCACAAAATACGAGGGTTTATCACGTTTTGCAAATGTGAGGATTTATCACATTTTGAAAACAAACCGGCATCTGGAGCAACCGAGATGATGAAACTTCTTCCCACCCTCACCTTCATCGCCGCGATCGGCGCCGGCGTCGTCGGCGGCGTCTTCTTCGCCTTCTCGAATTTCGTCATGGCGGCGCTTGCCCGGCTGCCCGTCCCGAGCGGCATCGCGGCGATGAACTCGATCAACATCACGGTGATCACGCCGACCTTCATGACCGCGCTGTTCGGCACCGGCCTCATCTGCCTGGTGTTGATTGCCGCCGTTCTCTTCGGCTGGAGCCAGTCGGGCTCATACTGGCTGCTTGCCGGCGCCGTGATTTATTTCGTCGGCAATCCGATCGTGACCATGGTCTTCAACGTTCCGCTCAACGACGCCTTGGCCGCCGTCGATCCGCAAAGCGCCAACGGCGCCGCCGTGTGGGCGAACCATCTGAACCAGTGGGTGATGTGGAACCACGTCCGCACCGTCACCGCGATCGTGGCGATGGCTTGCTTCATCATGGCATTGATCTGAGGACAGCAGCCCGCAAATGCAAAAAGATCCCACCTCAGGCGGGATCTTTCTTATGATCCTTGCGGTCGGCATGGCCGAGATCCCGCTCCGGGTCGATGACGTCGCGGACCAGCTGCTTGAGCTTTGCCGCATCCGGAAAACCGCCGTCGCGCTTGCGCTCCCAGATGAGCTGATCGTTGCAGGAAATGGTGAAGATGCCGCCGGTGCCCGGCACCAGCGTCACCTCGCCGAGATCGGTGCCGAAGGTCGAAAGCAGCTCCTGCGCCATCCAGCCGGCCCGCAACAGCCACTGGCATTGCGTGCAGTAGGTGATGCGGATGGTGGGAAGCGGCTTCTCGCTCATATCGGATTGAGCTTTGCTCATATCCCGACTTGGCTCAAGCCGCGCTGAGCTTGGCCATAGTCTCGTCGTCGACCTCGAAATTGGCGTAGACGCTCTGCACGTCGTCGTCGTCCTCGAGGGTGGCGACCAGCTTCATCAGCGACTGCGCCCGCTCTTCGTCGACCGGGACGTTGTTCTGCGGCTGCCAGATCGGCTTGACCGATTCCGCCTCGCCGAGCGCGGCTTCGAGCGACTTCGACACTTCGCCGAGATTTTCGAAGCCGCAATAGATGGTGTGGCCTTCCTCGTCCGACTCGACATCGTCCGCGCCCGCCTCGATCGCCGCTTCCATCACCTTGTCGGCGCTGCCGGCCGAGGCCGGATAGTAGATTTCGCCGACACGGTTCCACATGAAGGACACCGAGCCGGTTTCGCCGAGCGCTCCGCCTGCCTTGGTGAAGGCGGCGCGCACATTGGAGGCCGAGCGGTTGCGGTTGTCGGTCAGCGCCTCGACAATCAGCGCGACGCCGCCGGGACCGTAGCCCTCGTAGCGCACCGCCTCATAGTTTTCGCCGTCGCCCGCGGACGCCTTGTTGATGGCGCGCTGGATGTTGTCCTTCGGCATCGACACCGCCTTGGCGTTCTGCACCGCAAGGCGCAGCCTGGGGTTCATCGCCGGGTCCGGCGTGCCGGTCTTGGCGGCGACGGTGATTTCGCGCGCCAGCTTGGAAAACATTTTCGACCGCACCGCGTCCTGACGACCCTTGCGATGCATGATGTTCTTAAACTGCGAATGGCCAGCCATGGCACCCCTGTCGTGTTCGGCTAGAGCATCTCGAAGCGGGGTGTCATCACCTCGTCTCCGGCAAAATGCTCGAATTCAACCTTTTAGAACGTCCCGGGCATGCCTGCGAAGGCACGCGGCGCTCTTTGTCGGAATGGCCGGCTTATAGATAAATCGGCTCAATTCGTCCAGCCGCGCCGTAACCGAGGCGCCGAAGAGGCCGCTCATCCCTCCAGATCGGACTTCAACCGGTCGAGAATGCTGATCGCGTGGCCGGCATACTGGCTGATCCAGCGGTCATGGATCTGCTTGATCGGCAAGGCATTGAGATGGTTCCAGCGCTCGCGCCCCTCGCGCTTCGCCACGACCAGATCCGCTTCCTCCAGGACTTTGAGATGCATCATCACCGTGCAGCGGTCCATGTCCGGGAAAGCCTCGCAGAGCGCGCCGGTGGTCTGCGGCTGGTCCTTCAGGAGATCCAGCAATTCGCGCCGGCGCGAATGCGCCAAGGCCTTGAAAACATAGTCGTCCTCAGTTTGGGTTGACATGTTATATTTATATAACATATTGTTCGGACGAGCAAGGAAGGAGCTGTGGATATGTCCCTGGGATTCAGGATTTCCGGGCGCATCGGGAAACCGGTCGCCGAGGTCTTCGACGCCGTCGTCAACCCGACGAAGCTCAGCGGTTACTTCACCACCATTGGCGGCGCCTCGGCCCCACTTGTCGCCGGCACCACGGTCACCTGGTGGAAGATGGTGCCGGTGGAGGTCGACGAAGTGACGAAGGACAAGCGCATCGTGCTGCGCTGGGACGCCACCGACGCCGACGGCAAACCGGCCTACAAGACCCGCATCGAGATGAATTTCGAGCCGCTCGAGGATGGCGGCACCTTCGTCACCATTGCCGAGGAAGGCTGGCGCGAAGGCGAGGTCGGCCTGAAGAAATCCTACCTCAACTGCGAAGGCTGGTCGCAGATGCTCGCCTGCATGAAGGCCTATCTCGAATACGGCATCAATCTGCGCGACGGCTATTATCGCAGCGAGCTGCGTGGCGAGCCGGCCAACGAAACCAACATCTGAGCCCGACATTCAATATCCAGCAGCAGGAGGTCGCCCGATGACGAAAGCAACACCATTCCTGATGTTCGAGGGAAAGGCCGAGGAGGCCATGACCCTCTATTGCGGGACCATTCCCGATAGCCGTGTCCTCGACGTCACGCGCTACGGCTCGGGCGAGGACGGGACGGAAGGAACGCTCAAGCTGGCGCGCGCTTTGATCGGCGGCGTCGAGGTCAGGATCTACAACAGCCCCGTGCACCACGCCTTCACCTTCACGCCGTCCTTCTCCTTCTTTGTCGACTGCTCGTCCGAAGAGGAACTGGACCATATCGTCGACGTTCTTTCCACGGATGGCGGATTTCTGATGCCGACCGGCGACTACGGCTTCAGCCGGCGTTTCGCCTGGTTCAACGACCGCTTCGGCGTCTCCTGGCAGGTCAATCTGCCCTGAAACAATCAGGAGAAATTCATGGAACTCAAGGAAGCCCCTACCGCCGAAACCGCCATGCTGATCCGGCGACCGGTCGCCGAGGTCTTCGAGGCGATCGTCGATCCGGCAGTCACCACGAAATTCTGGTTCACGCATTCGAGCGGTCGGCTGGGCGAAGGCAAGCCGGTCGAGTGGGAATGGCGCATGTATGGCGTCTCGACAAGGGTCGAGGTGAGCGAGATCGTCCCCAACGAAAAGATCGTCATGCGCTGGAGCGATCCGCCGACGACCGTCGTTTGGTCGTTCACCGAGATGCCGGACGACGCGACCTTCCTCGAAGTCCGCAATTTCGGCTTTGCTGGCTCCAGCGACGAGCAGGTCAGGCAGGCGGTCGAATCCACCGGCGGCTTTTCGCTGGTTTTGGCCGGCGCCAAGGCATGGCTGGAACAGGGCCTGACGCTCGGCCTGATCGGCGATCGTCACCCGAAGGGCATAAAATGAATTCGTCATGCTAGGGCGGAGCAAGGAGCGAAGCGACGCGCGCAGACCCCAGCATCCATGCCGTGACGCCGACGTTCCGCCGCGTCTCAGATGAATACCCCAGTCGTTCGACGGCTGACACTCAGCCGTTACTCAATTCTGCTCCGCTGCGTTCTTCGATATGGGTAACGGCATGGATTCCAGGGTCTGCGCTCCGCTTCGCGCCGCTCCGCCCTGGAATGACGAAGGTGTGCGGGCCTCAATGCCCGCCGCCGGACCCCTGCTTCTTGCGGTTCCTTGCCAGCATGTTGAGGCCTTCGACCAGCGCCGAAAAGCCCATGGCGGCGTAGATGTAGCCCTTGGGCACGTGGTAGCCCATGCCGTCGGCGATCAGCGTCATGCCGATCATCAACAGGAAGCCCAGCGCCAGCATGACGATGGAGGGGTTCCTGGCGATGAAATTGGCGAGCGGCGTCGCCGCCAGCATCATCACGCTCACCGCCACGATCACCGCGATATACATGATGGCGATCTCGTCGGTCATGCCGACGGCGGTGATGATGGAATCGATCGAGAAGACGAGGTCGAGCAAGAGGATCTGGAAGATAGCACCGGCAAGGCTCATCTGCAGCGTGCCCACCATCGTATCCTGATGGTCCTGTGGGTCGACCGTATGATGGATTTCCTTGGTCGCCTTCCAGACCAGGAACAGGCCGCCGGCGATCAGGATCAGGTCGCGCCAGGAAAAGCCGTGGCCGAAGGCGGTGAACACCGGCGCCGTCAGTTGCACGATGACCGAGATCGTGGCGAGCAGGATCAGGCGCATGACCAGCGCCGCCGAGATGCCCAGCCGGCGCGCGCGGACGCGCTGCGCTTCCGGCAGCTTGTTGGTCAGGATCGAGATGAAGATCAGATTGTCGATGCCCAGCACGACCTCGAGCACTATCAGCGTCAAAAGCGCGACCCAGGCGGTCGGATCGGAAACAAAGTGAAAGTGCGGCGCCAGGAATTCGACAAGCTGCATGAAGGTCGTCCCCTCTACGATCCAAAGAAATTCCAGGAAAAGTGTGTGACGGTTTTCCGTCCGGAATTTCGTAAAATAAATAGTTAGAGCGGTTCGGCGGTTTGATGAAAACGCTGAGCCGCTCTATGCAGTTTTCGCGGGTTTCGTCGCCAGTTAGGTATTGAGCTGGCCTATATCAACGTCACGACCAGAAGGACGGCGCCGTTTCTTCCAACCGCGGCCCGCGACGAAACGGCGCGATCTTCTCGGCCAGCCCTGTGCGGTCTGAAATAGTGACACCGACGCCGCACAGGGTCGCGGGTCCGTTCGCCGCCTCGAAGCGACCCTTCGGCACCTTGGACAGAAACCGGTTGAGCGGTTCTTCCTTGTCCATGCCGAGCGAGGAATCGTAATCGCCGCACATGCCTGCATCCGAAATATAGGCGGTGCCGCCATTGAGGATCTGATGGTCGGCGGTCGGCTGATGCGTATGCGTGCCGACCACCAGGCTGGCACGGCCGTCGACGAAATGCGCGAAGCACATCTTCTCCGACGTCGCCTCGGCGTGGAAATCGACGATGGCCGCATCGGCCTGCTCGCCGAGCGGACAGGCGGCCAGCTCACGCTCGCCGGCCTGGAAAGGGTCGTCGAGCTCCGGGTGCATGAAGACGCGCCCCATGATGTTGGCGACCAGCACGCGCGCGCCGTTGCGCGCGATGTAGACGCCCGAGCCGCGCCCCGGCGTGCCCTTGGGAAAATTCGAAGGCCGCAGGAAGCGCTCCTCGCGCGGCGCGAAGATCAGCGCGTCGCGCTGGTCCCAGACATGGTTGCCGGTGGTGACGACATCCGCGCCCGCCGCAAGCGTCTCTCGGAAGATTTCTTCGGTGATGCCGAAGCCGCCGGCAGCGTTCTCGCCATTGACGATGACGAAGTCGAGCTTGAAGTCGGAAATCAGCCCCGGCAGCTGTTCCCAAACCGCCGTGCGTCCCGTCTTGCCAACCATGTCGCCTAGGAACAGGAGTCTCATGCTGCGCTGCGCGTCCCGAGCGCCCGCGACACCGTTTCCGGCTCCTTGGCGATAACTTGCAGATAGGCCTGCGCTGCCTGGTCCGGCTCTGTTCTGCCCTGCTCCCAGTCTCTAAGCGTGCCGAGCGGAATGCGATAGCGGGCGGAAAATTCCTCCTGGGTGAGATGCAAGGCCCGTCGGATCACCTTGACACGCGCGACCGGCGCCAGTCCGGGCCGATCCGTGCTGAGCGGAGGGTTGTCCTTGTCCGCCAAGGCGCCAGCCTCCGCCTCCGCGTCGCTCATGGCGCGCAGACGGTTCCAATCGGATTCAGTCCCAGCGTGCTTGATCATAGGCTTTCTGCTCATGGCGCGTCGCCTTTCTGGCGGAGATCAGTCTTATTCGGTCGCCGCGTTCGGTGTAAACCACCGTCAGCACCAATCCATTGACGATACCGATGCCGATGAAGCCCTCCTCTTCGTAATCCATGGAGCGATCCGAATAATGCACAGCATGGATGTCGTCGAACAGGCGTCTGGCATCCGCAAATGCCACACCGTGCTTGGCAAGATTGCTCGCTGCTTTCTCGTCATCCCACTCGAATTCAAGCATGTTTGTCTACTGGATTTCCGTAGTGTTCGCCAGACAGGCGCGAACGTCAAGCGTGGATGGCAACTGGCCCTAACGCCGGCCGAAAGTGCCGCCCTGCCGTTGCGATTGCCTGGCGCCCGCGCCCGGGACGCGGGCAGTTGGGGGCATCATGGCCGGCGGCGCGTTGCGCCCGCGCAGCCAGAAGAACCAGACATAGAAGGCGGTGAAGCCGCCGGTGACCGCAAGCAGCAACAGCCCGCCGCTCCAGCCTTTCATGGCCGCGGTATCGAGGTTCGATGGATCGGCAGGGTCGTAGTAGAATTCTATCCTGTCGCCCTTGGCCGCCTTGTAGAGACCGACATCCTTGCCCTTGCCGGACCACGTCATCGGCGCATCGTTGACGACGTAGGCCAAAACGACATTGATGCCGTCCGTCTTGAGACCGTTCGCCTGCATTTCGCTGTAGGGGCTGACATCCGTCGCGGTGGCGACCGTGCGCTGCCAGGCGGCCCGGTGATGCAGGGCAGTTCCTATGATGTGCAATGCCATCAGGAACAGGATCGCCGCGATCAGCGCTAACGGCATCAGCAAATAGCGCGCAAGAATAAACACCAGGATCCCCGTCGGCTCGGGCTGTTTGCGGGAATATAGCCGATGTGTGTTTGAAACGGGTTAAGCAGGTCGCGATAGTTTAAGCGACATCGAAGCGCCGCAACCCGCTTTCGGTCAGTATTTCCGGAATGATGACGTCATGGTTCTCGTCCGGAACCCGCTCGACTTCCTGACAGTCGAAGGCGATGCCGATCAGCCTTGGGATGATGCCCTTGTCGGCCAGCTTGGAAATGGCGCGGTCGTAATAGCCGGCGCCGTAGCCGATGCGATGGCCGCGTGCATCGAAGGCAGCAAGCGGCACCAGCATCAGCGTGGGGTCGAGCACTTCCGCCTCTTCATGCGGCCCGACCGTGCCGAATCCCATCTCGACCATCGGCGCGCCGCGCACCAGTTCGCGGAAGACGATCGTGGTCTTGTCGAGGATCGCCGGCAGGCAGAGCCTGGCGCCCTTTTCGCGCAGCGCGAACATCAGCGGGCGCACATCGACCTCCGAGCGCATCGGCCAGAAGCCGGAGACGACCCGGCCGGGCTCGAAGTCGATTTTTTCCTTCGCGGTCTCGGCCATTTCGAGCGCGATTTCCACGCGCCAGAATTCGTCGAGCGCGTCGCGCCGCGCCAGCGCTTCCTTGCGAAGCTGTTTTTTCAGGTCTTTGGATGGTGACATGCGCCGACGCTAGAAAAGGTCAGATTTGGATGGAGTTTTAGGAGCGACGTTTTCTACCGCATGATCCACCGAAGTGTCAGCGGTTCGGTGAAAAGATCATGCGAAAAAAGAAAGTGACGATCCACACAACCGGTGGAGAGGTCGATCCCGGGTGCCTACAAAGTAGGTGGGCGCCGTGTGAGAAAACCCACGGGTCTTCCCAGGGACAGCTCCCTAAGGATCGATAAGGCCCCGGGGATAAGTTTCTCCTGCCGGGAAGCGCAGACCGCCGGGAGCAAATATAGGCCGATGGTTAGCCGAGCGCCAGTGAAACGGGCAATCATTCGCCTGTAATTCGTCTTGCAGGCCATCCCGACAAGAAGCGCTTCCGCAACCGCCCTTGCGCGGCCCGTCCAGCCTCCTTACGGTCCGGCCGCACGGACAGGAGAAAAGATGCGTTTCGAAGGCACAGCGGCCTATGTCGCCGACAAGGATCTGATGGTTGCGGTCAACGCCGCGATCGCGCTGGAGCGGCCCTTGCTGGTCAAGGGCGAGCCCGGCACCGGCAAGACTGAGCTCGCCCGCCAGGTGGCGACGGCGCTCGGGCTGGAGTTCATCGAATGGAACGTCAAGTCGACCACCAAGGCGCAGCAGGGCCTTTACGAATATGACGCCGTCTCGCGGCTGCGCGACAGCCAGCTCGGCGACGAGCGCTTCAACGACATCGCCAACTACATCAAGCGCGGCAAGCTGTGGGACGCCTTCGCGGCGCAAAAGAAGGTCGTGCTTTTGATCGACGAGATCGATAAGGCCGACATCGAATTCCCCAACGACCTCCTGCAGGAACTCGACCGGATGGAGTTCTTCGTCTACGAGACAGGCGAGACGATCCGCGCCGAGTTCCGGCCGATCGTCATCATCACCTCGAACAACGAGAAGGAACTGCCGGACGCCTTCCTGCGCCGCTGCTTCTTCCACTATATCCGCTTTCCTGACATCGACACGCTGCACCGCATCGTCGAGGTGCATTATCCGGGCATCAAGCTGAACCTGGTGCGGGCGGCACTCACCCAGTTCTACGAGATCCGCGACGTGCCGGGCCTGAAGAAGAAGCCCTCGACCTCCGAAGCGCTCGACTGGATCCGCCTTTTGGTCGCCGACGACATCGCGCCCGAGGACCTGCGCGGCGACCCGAAGAACATGCTGCCGAAGCTGCATGGCGCGCTGCTGAAGAACGAGCAGGACGTGCATCTGTTCGAGCGACTGGCCTTCATGGCGAGGCGGCAGCAATAATGCGTGTCGCCCAGAAGTGTGGAGCGGTTCTGGGACAACGACATGCATAAAACAACGGCCTAAAGCGCGTCGCGCTTTAAGCGGCAGCAATAGCGCTTTCCCGCGCTGTGGACCGTTGCCGGCGAGCGGCCGCTGCCGCAGCTTCGGGCCAAATGTTGGAGGAAAAAATGTCCGAGATCATCATTCGCCCGCTCGCGCAGTCCGACCACACCGAGTGGCGCCGGCTTTGGACCGACTATCTGACCTTCTATGAGACGAAGCTGCCGGAAGAGGTCTACGCGATCACCTGGAAGCGGCTGTTCGCGGACGGGGAGTTCGAGCCGAAGGGTTTCATCGCCACGCTCGACGGCAAGGCTGTCGGCCTCACCCACTACCTCTACCATCGCTCCGGCTGGTCCGAGAAAAACAACTGCTACCTGCAGGACCTGTTCGCCGACCCTCAGGTGCGCGGCAAAGGCGTGGGCGCAGCACTCATCAAAGCCGTGCAGGACGAAGCCGGCAAGATCGGGGTGAAAAACGTCTACTGGATGACGCACGAGACCAACGCCACGGCGCGCAGGCTCTACGACCATGTGGCGCGGCGTACGGGCTTCATCGAGTACGATCTGCTATGAAGAGCGCGGGATTAATACCGTAGAACGAACTGAATGACCGGCTACGTTGGAATTTTGGATGGCTCCAATGACGTGTGGGGCGTGCGGGTCCCTGACCTTCCAGGCTGCCACGGAGGCGGCGTAAGCCCCGAGCAAGCGATTGCCGACGCGTCGCTCGCCATCCGCGAGTGGACCGAAGCTCGGGTGGCGAAGCAGCTGCCCGTTCCCAAACCGCGTGCGCTGGCGGATTTGCTACGGTCCGGGGAAATCGACAGCGCCCACGGTGATTCCGCCGTGATCGTGAGGCACAGATAGCAGCCCAACCATGTTCATCCCCTTCTTCCTCGAGCTGAAGGCCGCGCGGGTTCCCGTTTCGCTCAGGGAATATCTGTCGCTGCTGGAAGGGCTGGAAGCCGGGCTGGTCGATTATGACGTCGAGGCTTTCTATTACCTCGCCCGCTCGGCCCTGGTGAAGGACGAGCGCCATATCGACCGTTTCGATCAGGTGTTCGCGCATGTCTTCAAGGGCGTCGAGGCGCTTGGCGGTCCCGACGCTGTCGATGTCGCCAACATCCCGGAGGAGTGGCTGCGCCGGTTGGCCGAAAAGCACCTGACGGAGGAGGAAAAGAAGCTGGTCGAGGCTTTGGGCGGTTTCGACAAGCTGATGGAAATCTTGAAGAAGCGGCTGGAAGAGCAAAAAGGCCGCCACCAGGGCGGCTCGAAATGGATCGGCACCGGCGGCACCTCGCCCTTCGGCGCGTACGGCTACAACCCCGAAGGCGTGCGGATCGGCCAGCATGAGAGCCGGCATCGCCGCGCGGTGAAAGTCTGGGACAAGCGCGAGTTCAAGAATTTCGACGACACGGTCGAGCTCGGCACGCGCAACATCAAGGTCGCGCTGAAGCGGCTGCGCCGCTGGGTGCGCGAGGGCGCCGAGGAAGAGTTCGACCTGCCCGGCACCATTCACGCCACCGCCGAGCACGGCTATCTCGACGTGCAGACCCGCCCCGAGCGGCGCAACGCCGTGAAGCTTCTGATGTTCTTCGACGTCGGCGGCTCGATGGACGACCATATACGCGGCGTCGAGGAACTGTTTTCGGCCGCGCGCGCCGAGTTCCGCCAGCTCGAATATTTCTACTTCCACAACTGCCTCTACGAGCGCGTCTGGAAGGACAATCGCCGGCGGCTGGCCGAGACGATCCCGACCTTCGACCTGATCCACAAATACGGACCGGACTACAAGGTGATCGTCGTCGGCGACGCCTCGATGAGCCCCTACGAGATCGCGCATCCGGGCGGCTCGGTCGAACATTGGAATCCGGAGGCCGGAAGTGTGTGGCTGGCGCGCCTGTTGCAGCAATGGCCGAATGCGATCTGGCTGAACCCTGAAGCCGAGAAGAACTGGCGCTACACGCATTCGATCCAGTTGATCAGCGATATCTTCGGCGGCCGCATGTTCCCGCTGACATTGGCCGGGCTGGAAGCAGCGACCAGGCAGTTGTCACGCAAGCACTAGTTCCCCGGCACCAGGGATTTTGACCGGTCGGCTCTGTTTGCGTTGGCAGGTGGCATGCCTTGGAGATTGGCCGAAACGCCCATCGCGATCGTCATTCTATGGTCTGCGCCGCGTCGCTTCGCTCCTTGCTCCGCCATAGAACGACGACGTTGGGCGGCTTCAACCAATCTCCGGCGTTTGCGCTGATTTCACGGAAAATGAACGGAAAATCCTGCGCCAAGACAAATGGCAGCCTTTCAAAGTCCCCGTGTCGGGGACGCTCTCACTGGCGGCGTTTGTAACAAACGCCTATGTTTTGACGAATACCCGTTGCAAGCAACAACGAGCCGCCAAGGCCGAGGAGATTTCATGGACACCCACGCCTATCCCGTCACCCGCACCGATGCCGAATGGCGCGCCAAGCTGACGCCGGAGCAGTATGCCGTGATGCGCAACCACGGCACCGAGCGCCCCGGCAGTTGCGCCCTGCTCTATGAGAAGCGCGCCGGCACCTTCTACTGCGTCGGCTGCGACCAGCCGCTGTTCGAATCCAAACTGAAGTTCGAGAGCGGCACCGGCTGGCCGAGCTTCAACGACCCGGTCGCGGGCTCGATCGAGACCACCGTCGACCGCAGCTACGGCATGGTCCGCACCGAATGCCATTGCGCGCGCTGCGGCAGCCATCTCGGCCATGTCTTCGAGGACGGCCCGCCGCCGACCGGCCTGCGCTATTGCATTAACGGCGTGGCGTTGCGTTTCGAGCCGACAGCTTGATGCCTCGGGAATGACTTCGCAAAGGGCGGCTCCGGCCGCCCTTTTTCATGCGGGCCAGGTCTCTAGAGCAATTTCAGGAAAAGTGTGAGCGGTTTTCCGTCCGAAATTGCGTCAAAACAAGGAGATAGTGCGGTTCGCCGTTTCCGTGAAACGGTGAAACGCACTAAAGCGCGTCGCGTGAAAACGGATTCACACAACGTGCTTTAGGTGTTTGTTTGATGCATGTCGTCATCGCAAAACCGAGGTCACTTTTGCGCGACATGCATTAGACGACGGCCGTCGCGATCAGCCAGAGCGCGGAGCCCAACATCATCAGCTGCGCCTTCAGGCCGCCGCTCTTCTCCGCCGTCCGCCAGACGGCGATGGTCAGGAAGATGTTGTAGGGAACGGGGAGGAAATGCGCCGTCAGCACCAGCCAGAGCGGCAGCTTCAGACCAAGCAGGACGAGCGCCAGCGCCGACGAAGCGATACTCAGGATGGTTCCGACCAGCAGCATGTCGCGCCAGAACAGCCGGTCGAGCGGCGCTTCACCTCTCCACCGCGTCCGGAAAAAGTCCGTCATCACCGGCGCCCTATCTCTGCCCCAGAACGTCGGTCACGGCTTCCTCGAAGCGTGAGCATTCCGTCACCAGCCAGTCGGTCATGGCCGGCCAGTTGTCCTCGGCATAGCAGTTCACCCGCCACATCGAGTTGATGCCGAGACCTTCGCAGCTCTGCTCGGGCTTGAGCTTCAGCCTCGCCTCGATCGCCGGCTGGAACGGTTTCAATCGCGACCATGATTCCGTGGCGCCGAACTTCTCATTGCGCCCGAAGAAGACGCCGACATGGTTTTGCGCCGGCGCGACATACATCGAAAGGACCAAAGCGAAATCCGGCAGCCCGCGCTGCCAGAACCACGGCCCGCGTCGCGCGAGCCTTCCCTTTTCTTGCGGGTGACGTTCGGCGAACAGCACCCAGAAGCCGCGATGGCGGAACTCCGAGGCGCGACGGCCGCCGAAGTCGAATTCGTTCATGGCCGGCTCCCGGCCACGAGGCTTACGCCATGCCGAGGGCGGCCTTGTAGAGATCCAGGATCGACTCTTCTTCCTGGCGCTCGGCCTGGTCCTTCTTGCGCAGCCGCACGATGGTGCGGATCGCCTTGGTGTCGAAGCCGGTGCCCTTGGCCTCGGCATAGACATCCTTGATGTCGTCGGAGATCGTCTTCTTCTCTTCCTCGAGCCGCTCGATGCGCTCGATGATGGTGCGCAGCTGGCCGGCGGCTACAGTCTGGCTGGTCTCGGTGATTTCGTCGGCCATTTTTCTCTCCGCGTCTTCTGGAGCCGTGGCGATTCCCGCCACGGCAAATTGGAGCGGGTTCCCTGCCCGAGCGGACGCGGCGGGTCAAGACACTTGTCGAGCGGCTGTGGACGGCCAGGCACATCTTAAGGTGCGTCGAGATTCAGGTCAGGCCGAGTCGAAAACGGCGGCTTCCGAGAACCGGAGCGGAGCGTACGTGAAGTACGTGAGCACCGGAAGCGCAGGAGGCCAGCGTTTGCAGGCCGGCCTCACCTGAATATCGGCGCGCCTATTTGAATGCGATCAACAGATCCTTCGCATCGATCTGGTCGCCGGCCTTGACCAGCACTTCGGCGATCTCGCCATCGCGTTCGGCGTGCAGCGCGGTTTCCATCTTCATGGCCTCGATCGACAAGAGCACGTCGCCCGCCTTGACCGTCTGCCCGGCCGCCACCGCAAGCGCCGACACGACGCCTGGCATCGGCGCGCCGACATGCCCCTCATTGCCGGGCTCGGCCTTGCGGCGCGCCTTGGCCGCGGAAGCGCCATGCGCCCTGTCCGGCACCTTGACGCGGCGCGGCTGGCCGTTGAGCTCGAAGAACACGGTGACCATGCCCTTGTCGTCGACATCGCCGAACGCCTGGCAGCGAACCACCAGGGTCTTGCCCTTCTCGATATCGAGGAAGATCTCGTCTTCCGACTTCATGCCGTAGAAATAGGTCGGCGTCGGCAGCACGCTCACCGGCCCATAGGTCTCCTGCGCCGCGGCGAAGTCGGTGAACACCTTCGGATACATCAGCCACGACGCGAACTCGTATTCCGAGAGCTTGCGGTCGAGCTTCGTCTCGATATCCTTGCGGCTGGCCTTGAGGTCGGCTTCTTTTAGCAGTGAGCCCGGCCGAACCTTGATCGGCTTCTCACCCTTCAGCGCCTTCTTCTGCAGCGCCGCCGGCCAGCCGCCGGGCGACTGGCCGAGATCGCCGCGCAGCATCGACACGACCGAATCCGGGAAGGCGATGTCCTTGGCCGGGTTCTCGACATCGGCGACGGTGAGATCCTGGCTGATCATCATCAGCGCCATGTCGCCGACCACCTTGGACGAGGGCGTCACCTTGACGATGTCGCCGAACATCAGGTTGACGTCGTGATAGGCCTGCGCGACCTCGTGCCAGCGCGTCTCGAGCCCAAGCGAGCGCGCCTGTTCCTTGAGGTTGGTGAACTGGCCGCCCGGCATTTCGTGCAGATAGACTTCCGAGGCAGGCCCCTTGAGATCGCTCTCGAAGGCGGCGTACTGATTGCGCACCGCTTCCCAATAGAAGGAGATGCGGCGGATCCATTGCGGATCGAGACCGGGATCGCGCTCGGTGCCCTTCAGCGCCTCGACGATCGAGCCGAGGCAGGGCTGCGAGGTGTTGCCGGAGAAGGAATCCATCGCCGCGTCGATGGCGTCGGCGCCGCTTTCCACCGCCGCAAGCACCGTCGCCGCCGAGAGGCCCGACGTGTCGTGCGTATGGAAATGGATCGGCAGGTCGGTCGCCTCGCGCAGCGCCTTGAACAGTGCGCGCGCCGCGGCCGGCTTCAGCAGGCCGGCCATGTCCTTGACGGCGATGATATGCGCGCCGGCGGCCTCCAGCTCCTTGGCCAGCCCGACATAGTATTTGAGGTCGTACTTGGCCCGCGCCGGATCGAGGATGTCGCCGGTGTAGCACATCGCCGCCTCGACCAGCTTGCCCTCGGCGCCGACCGCATCCATGGCGACGCGCATGTTCTCGACCCAGTTCAGGCAGTCGAAGACGCGGAACAGGTCGACGCCGCCGCTTGCCGCCTGCTTGACGAAATGCTGGACGACATTGTCGGGATAGTTGGTGTAGCCGACGCCGTTGGCGCCGCGCAGCAGCATCTGCAGCAGAAGGTTGGGTGCGGCCTCGCGCACTTTGCTCAGCCGCTCCCACGGGTCCTCGGTGAGGAAGCGCATGGCGACATCGAAGGTGGCGCCGCCCCAGCATTCCAGCGAAAGCAATTGCGGCAGCGCCCGCGCATAGGTGCCGGCGATGCCGACAATGTCATGCGTGCGCATGCGCGTGGCGAGCAGCGACTGGTGGCCGTCGCGCATCGTCGTGTCGGTGACCAGCACCTGACGCTGCTCCCGCATCCAGGCCGCGAATTTCTCCGGGCCGAGCGCGTCGAGCCTCTGCTTGCTGCCATCCGGAATGTGGCCGTTGAGATAGGGCACCACGGGCGCGGCCGCATTGGCCTTCGGCATCGGCCGGCCGCGCGTCTCGGGGTGGCCGTTGACGCTGACATCGGCGAGGTAGTTGAGCAGCTTGGTGGCGCGGTCCTGCCGCTTCACCTGCTCGAACAGTTCCGGCGTCGTGTCGATGAACCTGGTCGTGTAGGAATTGTCGGCGAAGCGCGGGTGGTTGATGATCGCTTCGAGGAAGGTGAGGTTGGTGGCCACGCCGCGGATGCGGAACTCGCGCAGCGCCCGGTTCATGCGCGAGATCGCCTCGCCCGGCGTCGGCGCCCAGGCCGTCACCTTTTCCAGCAGCGGATCGTAGAAGCGGGTGATGACCGCGCCAGAATAGGCGGTGCCGCCGTCGAGCCGGATACCGAAGCCTGCCGCCTCGCGATAGGCGGTGATGCGGCCATAATCCGGGATGAAATTGTGCTCCGGATCCTCGGTGGTGATACGGCACTGGAGCGCATGGCCGTTGAGCCTGATATCCTTCTGCGCCGGCACGCCCGATTGCTTCGTGCCGATGGCGAAGCCGTCGAGGATATGGATCTGCGCCTTGACGATGTCGATGCCGGTTACCTGCTCGGTGACGGTGTGCTCGACCTGGATGCGCGGATTGACTTCGATGAAATAGAACTTGCCGGTGTCGGCGTCTTGCAGGAACTCGACCGTGCCGGCCCCGATATAGCTGGTCTCATGCGCGATCTTGAGCGCATAGCCGCAAAGCTCCTGGCGCAGCTCTTCGCTGAGATAGGGCGCCGGCGCGCGCTCCACGACCTTCTGGTTGCGGCGCTGGATCGAGCAGTCGCGCTCGAACAGGTGCACGGCGTTGCCGTGGGTGTCGCCCAGCACCTGCACCTCGACATGGCGGGCGCGCTCGATCAGCTTTTCGAGATAGACCTCGTCCTTGCCGAAGGCGGCCTTGGCCTCGCGCTTGCCTTCCATGACCTCGCGCGCGAGGTCGGCCTCGGCGCGGATGGCGCGCATGCCGCGCCCGCCGCCTCCCCACGAGGCCTTGAGCATCACCGGATAGCCGATTTTCGCGGCGAGCTTCTTGACCTCGTCCATGTCGTCCGGCAGCGGATCGGTTGCCGGCACGACCGGCACGCCGACCTCGATCGCTAGGTTGCGCGCCGCGACCTTGTTGCCGAGACGGCGCATGGTTTCCGGCTTCGGGCCTATGAAGGTGACGCCGGCTTCGGCGCAGGCCTCGGCGAATTCCGGACTTTCCGACAGCAGCCCGTAACCGGGGTGGATGGCGTCGGCGCCCGACAGCCTGGCGACCCGGATGACCTCGTCGATCGACAGGTAGCTTTCGATCGGCCCCATGTCCTTGGCCAGATGCGGTCCGCGCCCGACCTGGTAGCTCTCGTCGGCCTTGAAGCGGTGCAGCGAATATTTGTCCTCCTCCGCCCAGATCGCCACGGTTTTGATGCCGAGCTCATTGGCAGCGCGGAACACGCGGATGGCGATTTCGGACCGGTTGGCGACGAGGATCTTCGTGATGGCCAAGGACTGAGCTCCAGCAGCGTAAGGGAAGATGAACCGGCGCAATGATTAGCGTGAAAATGCTGCAGTGCAAACAAATTTGAGCGACACCTAAAACGATTTAGGTCGCTTGTTTGCGCCAAACTTTTATTGCCGTTCTCCGAAGACCGGCAGTGGGCGGTGGACGGGCGTTCCCGAGCACGCGGCGCGGAGCTTTCGGTCGGCCTCACCGCAAAACGAAAATGCCCGGCGCAAGCGCCGGGCATCCCGTTCAGGTCGGCTTGAGTTTGCCGGCTTATTTCTCGAAGTAGCTGTACTTGCCGTCGTCACCCTTCTTCCATTCGTAGATGACATAGTCCGGACGGGTGATGTCGCCCTTGGCGTCGTAGCCGATCTCGCCGATGGCCGTCTTCCACGGACCGCCGGACTTGATCATTTCCGCAACCTTCTGCGCATCGTCGGCCGAACCGACCTTGGTGATGGCCTGGGCGATGATCTGCACGGCGGCATAGGAGTAGAGCGTGTAGGCTTCCGGCTCGAAGCCGGCGGCGCGGAACTTCTCCACCACTTCCTTGGCGGCCGGATTCTTGCGCGGATCCGGAGCGAAGGTGTTGAGCGTGCCGGCAACGGCGTCGCCAGCGATCGAGGCCAGTTCGTTGGAGACGATGCCGTCGCCCGAGAACAGCGGCGCCTTCAGGCCCTGATCCGCCGACTGACGGATGATCAGGCCGGCTTCGGTGTGCAGGCCACCCCAGTAGATCAGGGTAACGCCGTTTTCCTTCATCTTGGCGATGAGGGCCGAGAAGTCCTTGTCGCCGACATTGATGCCTTCATACATCACTTCCTTGATGCCGTTGGCGTTGAGGTTCTTCTTGGTCTCGTCGGCGAGGCCCTGGCCGTAAGGCGTCTTGTCGTGGACGATCGCGATCTTGGCGTCCTTGAAGTTCTTGGCGATGTAATCGCCAGCCACCTTACCCTGCTGGTCGTCGCGACCGCAGGTACGGAAGGTGTTCCAGAGGCCACGCTCGGTGAGCTTCGGATTGGTCGCCGCCGGCGTCATGACGAGGATGCCGTTTTCCGCATAGACCTCCGACGCGGGGATCGTCACGCCCGAGTTGAAGTGGCCGTCGACATACTTCACGCCGTCGGCGACGAACTTGTTGGCGACCGAGATGCCCTGCTTGGGATCGGAGACGTCGTCGCCAATCTCGAGCTTGAGCTGCTGGCCATTAACGCCGCCCGCCGCATTGATGTCGGCGATCGCCTGTTCCGCGCCCTTCTGCAACTGCGCGCCGAAGGCGGCGTTCGGGCCAGTGATCGGACCGGCGACGCCGATCAGGAGGTCGGCGGCCCACGCGCTGCCGCTGAACGCGATAAACGCGGTCAGCGCCACGGCGGACAAGAGTGATTTTTTCATTGAAACGCTCCCATTTACGGAGTGGGCGTGGATGATACTTTCATGCGATGCCCACCCTTATCGCAGAAAGCATAGAATGCCGATTTTCAGGCACTTGTCACGCCGATTCATCCCCGAAACAGCGTAATGGTGAATGTCAACCTTTCGGTTTCCAGCTTAATAAGGAAGCTCTTTCGTAGAGCCAATTATACTGTGTGACCATCTGGTTGGTGCGCGTGTATTGATAGCCGAGGAAGCCCAGGACCATCAGCACGATGGTGTCGACGATATAGTAGTGCAGCGAGAACATCGTGCCGTCGAACAGCGCATGATGGATGAACCTTACCCCGATGCCGAGGCCGAGCATAAACAGCAACAGCCGAACGTGAGTGCCCCAGGTCTGGGCCACGGCTTTGCCGGTCATCCATGCGGCCCCGCCGCCGAGCAGCCCGGTGACAAAGAGAAAATGCCAGATCGAGGCTTCTTCGTAGATAATACCCTGCATGATGAAGACCTCTCTCAGTGATGTCCGCCTTCGAGATAGGCGGCGCGCACTTCCGGATTGGCGAGCAGTTCCTTGCCGGTGCCGCTCATCGTCACATTGCCATTGACCATGACATAGCCGCGCGTGGCGAGTTTGAGCGCGCCGAAGGCGTTCTGCTCAACCAGGAACACGGTCAGCCCCTGCGTCTTGTTGAGCTCGCGGATGGCGTCGAAGATCTGCTTGACGATCAGCGGCGCAAGACCAAGCGAGGGCTCGTCGAGCAGCAAAAGCTTCGGCCGCGCCATCAGCGCGCGCCCGATCGAAAGCATCTGCTGCTCGCCGCCCGACAGCGTGCCGCCGCGCTGGTTGATGCGCTCCTTCAGCCGCGGGAACAGCGCGAACACCTTCTCGGCGTCCTCGTCAAAATGCTTGAGGTTGTCGAGGCTGGCTCCCATCTGCAGGTTTTCCATCACCGTCATACGCGGGAAGATGCGGCGTCCCTCCGGCGACTGTGCAATGCGCATGCGGGCGATCTCGTGCGTCGGCAACTGGGTGATGTCGGTGCCGGCGAAGGTGATGGTGCCGGCGCGGGCCCGCGGGGCGCCGAAGATGGTCATCATCAGCGTCGACTTGCCGGCGCCGTTGGCGCCGATCAGCGCCACGATCTCACCCTGGTTGACGCTGACGTCGACGCCGTTCAGCGCCCGGATGTTGCCGTAAAAAGTCTGCACGCCCTTGATATCGAGCAGCGTTGTGCCGGCCATTATTTACGCCCTCCACGCGTCGCGGGCTTGGCCGCCACTTCCTTCGCCAGCGCCTTCGCCTGGCCGATCCAGTCTTCGCGGGCGATGCGCCCGTCAAAGGCGAGATAGGCTTCCGCCGCCTCGATGTCCCCCTTCTTCCAGGCGGCGATCTGGTCGAAATGGAAGATGCCGTGCTCGTTGAGCTTGCGCTCGTTGACCGGGCCGATGCCCTTGATGCGGATCAGGCTGTCTGCCTTGCCGCCACGCGGCGCGTCGAGGCGGTTGGAGATGCCGGCTTTCGCGGCCGGGGCCTTTGCGGTGGCCTTTTTCGCCGGCGCGCTTGCCGGCTTCTTCGCCGCCGGCTTTGCCGCGGCCGCCGGGCTCGCAGCGGCCACCGGCTTGCTGGCGATTGACGCGGCGCGCGCATCGACCTGCGCCGCTTTCGAGGCGCCCTTCGACACCGTGACCCGCTCGCCCTCGTCGCCGTGTTCGACACTATCTGAAATCGGCCCGGCCATCATCGAAGCGGAATTTCCCGGCCCATGCGCGGAGTCGGGGCCCGTATCGAGCTGCTCGATGACATCCTCGTCGCCGACTTCGGTCAGTACTTCTGTTACTTCCTCGTCGTCGACGCCGAGATAGGCGGCGATGACGCGCGGATCGGTCCTGACCGACGCGGGGTTGCCGTCGGAAATCTTGCGGCCGTACTCGAGCACCACGACATGGTCGGAGATCTGCATCACCACCGACATGTCGTGCTCGATGAGCAGGATCGACGTGCCGGTGCTTTTGATGCCCATCAGCAGCTCGTTGAGCGCGGCCGATTCCTTCGGATTGAGGCCGGCGGCCGGCTCGTCCAGGCACAGAAGCTCCGGCCCCGTGCACATGGCGCGCGCGATTTCCAGGCGCCGCTGCGCACCATAAGGCAGATCGCCGGCGGGATCGTCGGCGCGGTCGACAAGGTCGGCCTTCTCCAGCCAGTGCCTGGCGAGATCGATCGATTCGGCCGAAGCCCGGCGATAGCTCGGGAAGCCGAACAGGCCGAGGAAAGTGTAACCCGAGGCCTTCATCAGCTTGTTGTGCTGCGCCACCAGAAGGTTCTCCAATAGCGTCATGCCGGAGAACAGGCGGATGTTCTGGAAAGTGCGCGCCACGTTGGCGCGGGCCGGAATCTCGTGGTTGGGCAGGCGCTCGAGCAGATAGTTCGAGCCGTCGCGTTTGTTGAGCGTGATCATGCCTTCGGTAGGCTTGTAGAAGCCGGTGATGCAGTTGAACACCGTCGTCTTGCCGGCGCCGTTCGGCCCGATCAACGCGGTGATCTCGCCGCGCCTGGCCTGGAACGACAGGTCACCGATGGCGACCAGGCCGCCGAACTTCATCGACAAATGCTCGACCTGCAGAATGAAATCGCTCATGGAAGCTTGTGCGTTCATCAGCCGTGGCCCTCCTTGGTGAAGGAGGCTGAGACCGCTCTTCGCTCCTTGAGGAAGGCTGTCGGCTCGCGACTGCCGACGAAGCCGCGCGGCTTCCATAGCATGACGATCACCATGGCCATGCCGAACAGAAGCATGCGGTAGAGTTCAGGCGTGAAATCGGGACCGAAGACCCGCTTCAGGAAGTCGAGCTCTCGCAGCGCTTCAGTGCCGCCGATCATCACCAGTGCCGCTACGGCGATGCCGACCAGCGAACCCATGCCACCGAGCACGACGATGGCAAGCACTATCGCCGATTCCAGGAAGACGAAGGATTCGGGGCTGACGAAACCTTGCCGTGCGGCAAAGAACGAGCCGGCGAAGCCGCCGAACATGGCGCCGGTGGCGAACGCCGTCAGCTTGGTGGTGGTGGTGTTGATGCCGAGCGAGCGGCAGGCGATCTCGTCCTCGCGTAATGCTTCCCACGCCCTGCCGACCGGCAACCGGCGCAGCCTGATGGTAACGAAGGCGGTCAAAAGACAGAGTCCGAGGATCAGATAGTAAAGGAAGATCTTGTAATAAGCGCTCGACGTGGCGATGTGCAGCACCTTGGCGATGTAGTTCGGATCGGAGACGTTGAACGACATCAGTCCAAAGAAGGAGACCTTTGGAATGCCGGATATACCGGCCGAGCCGTTGGTCACGTCGCGCCAGTTGATCAAGACGAGGCGGATGATCTCGCCAAAGGCCAGCGTCACGATCGCCAGATAATCGCCCCGAAGCCTGAGCACCGGGAAGCCGAGCATGACGCCCCAGAAGGCGGCCATGCAGCCGGCGGCCGGAAGCAGGATCCAGAACGACAGGCCGAAATGCGTGCCGAGCAGCGCGTAGGCATACGCGCCGACAGCGTAGAAGGCGACATAACCGAGATCGAGCAGGCCGGCGAGGCCGATGACGATGTTCAGCCCCCAGGCCAGCATCACGTAGATCAGGATCTGTATGCCGAAATTGTCGACCCACTTCAGAGAGCCCTGAAAGCCTCCCGCCATCGAACCTGTTATCAGCGCAAGCACTAGCACGACGACGATCGGATAGAGCGCCAGAGCACTGATGCCCAACGCCGAGAAATGGGCGTGGATGAAGGCCCGGAAATAATACATTACCCAGGCGACGGCATAGATGATCGCCAGCGCCCGCACGAAGCGTGCGTAGCCGGCAAGGTCGGGTCCGAGCAGCCCGTCAAGCGAGCCGGCCAGCACAAACAGCAAGGCTGCGACAACGACCGCTGCTATGAAGTAAGGCGTCCTGAAGAAGCGTGCCGCCATGGTGTCGGGCAGCAGGCCTGTGTCGATGTTGGCGACCTTCAGGCTGGCCACGAAGGGCTGGCCGTAGGCGATATACAGGAAGCGGCCCACGGCAGTGGCGATGACCACCAGGGCAAGCAGGCCCCAGCGTTTCACCAGGATCAGTTCGTTGGAGATGTTCTGGTCGGTCCTGAGACCGATGAACAGCACGAACAGGCCGAGCGAGATGGCGCCCGCATAGAGCGCTTCGCGAAAAGCGCGCTGGACGGGAGTAGCGACGGTGTCGCGCTCCGAAGATACGGTAACGGCCATGCGGATCAGACCTTTTCGACTTCAGGCCGGCCCAGGATGCCGGAGGGCAGGAAGATGAGCACGATCGCCAGGATCGAGAAGGCGGCGACGTCCTTGTAGTCGATCGAGAAATAGGCCGACCACATGCTCTCGATGAAGCCGATGAGCAGTCCTCCGAGCACCGCGCCGGGCAGCGAGCCGATGCCGCCAAGCACGGCCGCCGTGAAGGCTTTCACGCCCGGCACGAAGCCGTCCGAGAACACCACGACGCCGTAATACATCAGGAACAGGGTGCCGGCGACGGCGGCAAGAGCTGCGCCCATGATGAAGGTGATGGAGATTGTGCGGTCGACGTCGATGCCGAGCAGCGCGGCCATCTTGCGATCCTGCTCGCAGGCGCGTTGCGCGCGGCCCAGCGCGGTTCGGTTGACGAGGTACCAGAAGATTGCCAGCAGCACGATGGTGACGATCACGATGATGATCTGCTTCAGGGAGATGCTGATGCCGTCAATCGTGTAGACTTGGCTGACCAGCGGCGGGATCGGCTTGTTGCGCGGCCCTTGCGTGACCTGCACGAAATTGGAAAGCGCGATCGACATGCCGATGGCGGTGATCAGCGGCGCCAGCCGGAACGAACCGCGCAGCGGCCGGTAGGCCACCTTTTCGATCGTCCAATTGTAGAGACTGGTCAGCAGCATCGCCACGATCATCATGATCAGAAGCGCCACCACGACCGGCACCGAATAGAACAATGCGCCAAGGATCAGGAAGACGATGAGGGCGGTGAAGGCGCCGACCATGAAAATGTCGCCATGGGCGAAGTTGATCATGCCGATGATGCCGTAGACCATCGTATAGCCGATCGCGATCAGGCCATAGATCGACCCCAACGTCAGCCCATTGATAAGCTGCTGGACGAAGTACTGCATATTTAAGCGGCTCCCCTGGAATGTCGCCTTTCAGGACGCATTCCTTTTCGTATTTCCCCTAGTCGTAAAGTTTCGAGCCCGGATTGCAACGTGATTTTTCAATCGCTCCGCGTGGTTTGGAAGCACGCCGTCCGATTGCCCGTTTTTTTCGCCCTCGACCCGTGGACTATTGCGGACCCTAGCATTGGCACAACGCAATGTCTTTGACGATTCAACCTTATGATGACCCCCGCGTCGAAGAAATCAGCGTCAAAATAAGTTGATAAGAAGAATCCTTGCGCGGATCGGGGTGCAGCTTTTGGAACCGTCGCGGCTTCCGCAAGGTCAGGTTTCCGTCATCTGTGACGGCCATGTGACGGCAACGCGCCTTCGGCGGAAGGCACCGCGCGCGAATAGAAAAGCCTTGAAGCGAAGCCTCAGTAAGCAGAGCCGCCTTCTCCATTGAGACTGTGCTTTTCGCTCCCCTCAAGCGGCGGAAAGCGACTCCAAAGCGCATACCGGCTGATCGTCTCAGGTGACGATGAACCCGTGCGCGAACGGATCGCGGTCGTCGATGAAGATCGTGTTCAGCCCTGTCATGCGAGCCCAGCCGCCGATCGACGGAATGATCGCCGGCTTGCCTGCGACGCTGACCTCCTTTTCGACCCTGCCCTTGAACAGCGAGCCGATGATCGATTCATGGACAAAACTGTCGCCGGGTTTGAGCTTGCCCTTGGCATGGAGCTGCGCCATGCGCGCCGAAGTGCCCGTGCCGCAAGGCGAGCGGTCGATCGCCTTGTCGCCGTAGAAGACGGCATTGCGCGCGTCGGCCTCGGCATGTTTGGGCTTGCCGGTCCACAGCATGTGCGACAGCCGGTTGATGCCGGGATTCTCCGGATGCACGAAGGAGTACTTTTCGTTGAGCCGCTGCCGCACCACCGGACTCCAGGCGATGAGGTCGCCGGCCGTATGATCGGCCATGTCCCGGTAATTCTGCTGCGGCTCGACGATGGCGTAGAAATTGCCGCCATAGGCGACATCGACGCTGATCTCGCCGAGCACCGGGCATTCGACGGTCAGGCCTTCGGCATAGAGGAAGGAAGGCACATTGGTGATGCGCACCTCCTCGACATATTCGCCGACTTGGCTGTATTCGGCGATGACCAGGCCGGCCGGCGTGTCGAGCCTCAGCACGCCCGGCGTCTTCGGCTTCACCAGCCCATGCTCGATCGCCATCGTTACCGTGCCGATGGTGCCGTGGCCGCACATCGGCAGACAGCCCGAGGTCTCGATGAACAGGATGGCGATGTCGCAGTCCTCGCGCGTCGGCGGATAGAGGATCGAGCCCGACATCACGTCATGGCCGCGCGGCTCGAACATCAGACCGGTGCGGATCCAGTCATATTCGGCGAGGAAATGCGCCCGCCGCTCCATCATCGTCGAACCCTCGAGCAGCGGCCCGCCGCCGGCGACAAGCCGCACCGGGTTGCCGCAGGTGTGGCCGTCGATGCAGAAGAAGGATTTTTTGGCCATCATATTCTCTTTTTCAGAAACGCTGCGCGCGGAACGGGGTGAGATCGAGCGGCGGAGTCTGCCCGAGAACGAGATCGCGGATCAAGCGGCCGGTCGCCACCGACTGGGTCAGGCCGAGATGGCCGTGGCCGAAGGCGTAATAGACGTTTGGCGCGCGCGCCGCGCCGATCACCGGCAGCGAATCCGGCAGCGAGGGGCGAAAACCCATCCACTCGCGGCCACCCGACGGATCGAGCCCGGGCAGGAAACATTTTGCTTTCTCCAGCATCGCCTTTGAACGGGCGAAGTTGGGCGGCCGCTCGATGCCACCGAGCTCGACGGCGCCACCGACGCGTATTCCTGTTTCCAGCGGCGTGATGACGAAGCCATGCCCGGAAAAGATGAGCTGCCGCTTCACGTCGAACGCGGACACCGGCAGCGTCGTGTTGTAGCCGCGCTCGGTTTCGAGCGGGATACGGTCGCCGAGATCCTTTGCCAGGAGATGCGACCAGGCCCCGGCGGCGATCAGGAGCTTCTTCGCCGTGCGCCTGGTGCCGTCGGCCAGAACGATCGTCGCGCCGTTCGCGCCCGCCTCCACGCGCTCGACCCGCCCATGCTCGAAACGGGCGCCGAGCTTTTCCGCATAGGCCCAGACCGCCTTGCCGAGCAGCTTGGGATCGGCGACCGTTTTCCAGCTGGGCACGAAGGTGCCCTTGACGAAGCGTGGCGCAAGGCCCGGCTGGAGTGCGGCCATCTCCTCGCCCTCGACATGGCGGAAGCCGATGCCGAAACGCTCGCGCTCGGCCCAGCCGGACAGCGAGGCGCGGAACTCCGCCTCGCTCTCATAGAATTCGAGCGAGCCATCCTCGCGCAGCATCGGCCGCGTGCCGGAGCGGTCGAGCAGGCCCATCCATTCGGCTTCGGCAAGCTTCATCATGCCGACCTGCGCCGCAAGGCTCGCTTCGTAATGCTTGGCTGCGCCCGCGCGCCAGAAGCGGATCAGCCAGGGCAGGAGTTTGGGCAGATAAGCCGGCGGAATGGCCAACGGCCCCAGCGGATCGGCGAGCCACTTCGGCAATTGCCGGATCATCCCCTTATGCGCCAGCGGCAGTACGTCGGAGAAGGCGAAGGCGGCAGCGTTGCCGGAGCTCGTCTCCTCGCAGATGCCGGTACGATCAAAGACGGTGACGCTGCGACTCACTTCTGAGAGCAGGGCCGCGGCGCAGATGCCGACGATGCCGCCGCCGATGATGGCGATGTCTTCCCCTTCTCCCCGCTCACGGGGAGAAGACCTCCCAGTAGCGGAGCGGAGCCCTTGTCCTGGGGAGTTGGAATTTCCTGGCACGTCGGTGCTGTCCTTTACTCGGCTGCGACCATCTTCTCCGCCGATCGAGGAGACAGCTGGAGCGACGGCAGCGTCGGCCGCACGGCCAGCGCAGCCCGCACGATCTTCTCGACCGTTTTGCGGCGTTCGCCCGACAGCGGCTGGCGCGGCATGCGCACGCGGTCATTGGTACCGATCGCCAGCACTTCGGCAAGCTTGATGTTTTGGACCAGATAGGTCGAGACATCGAGGTCGAGCAAGGGCCGGAACCAGCGATAGATCGCCAGCGCCTCCTCGCGGCGGCCCTGCCGCATCAGCTGATAGATGGCGACCGTCTCGCGCGGGAAGGCGGTGACGAGACCGGCGACCCAGCCGATGGCGCCGACCGAAAGGGCCTCGAAGGCGAGATTGTCGACGCCGGTGAAGAGATCGTAGCGGTCGCCAAACCTGTTGATGATCTCGGTCGAGCGGCGGATGTCGTCGGAGGATTCCTTGATGGCGACGAAGCGCTTGTCCGACGCCAGCTCCTCCATCAGGTCGACGGTGACGTCGACGCGATAGGCGAGCCGGTTGGAATAGATCATCACCGGCAGGTCGCCGGCTTCCGCGACGGCACGAAGGGCGGCGACCGTCTCTTGCGGGTCGGTGTGGTAGATCGGGCTCGGCACCACCATCAGCCCGTCGGCGCCTTCCTCGGCGGCGCGCTTGGCGATAACAGCCGCCTCACGGGTGCCGGGCTCGTTGACGGTCAAAAGCAGCGGCTTCTTGCCGGCGACTTTCTGCGCCGTCTTCAGCACTTCGATCTTCTCGTCCGGCGACAGCATCGGCCCTTCGCCGAGCGAACCGCACACGATGATGCCGTCGCAGCCGGCCTCCATCTGTAGCCCGTAGCAGCGCTCCATCTCGGCATGGTCGAGACGGTCGTCGGTGGTGAATTTGGTCGTGACGGCGGGGAAAACTCCGGTCCACATGGCTTGTCTCTCCTCTGATATATCAGCTGTATATCTATTAAGGATTGGCGAGTCAACGCTGAATCGATTATGATATATGAAAAATATATCAGGAGCCCGCCGTTGATCTCCCCACTGATATCCGCTGACGCGAACGCGACCTTCGAGCCGGCCGCGACCAAGGCCTATCGCGCGCTGGAGCACATGATCGTCACGCTCGAACTGGCGCCGTCGAGCTTCGTCACCGAAGGCGCGCTGATCGAGCGGCTGGGGCTCGGACGCACCCCGGTCCGCGAGGCGATCCAGAGGCTCGCCTGGGAAGGACTTCTGGACATTAGACCCCGCGCGGGTATCGCGGTCGCTCCACTTCACGCCGGCGACTGGCTGCGGGTGCTGGATGCGCGGCGCGGCATCGAGGTGGTGCTCGCCCGTTCGGCCGCCCGCTTCGTCACCCGGGAGGCCGCCGACCTGTTCCACGAGGCGGCGCTCGCGATGCAGAAGGCGGTGATCTCCGGCAACGTGCTTGCCTTCATCCAGGCCGACAAGGCGCTCGACGAAGCGCTGGCCATCGCCGCCGACAACCCCTTCGCGGCGCGCGTCGCCGCCCCCTTGCAGACGCACAGCCGCCGCTTCTGGTATCGCTACAAGGCCGACACCGGGCTCGCCGAATCGGCCGAGCACCACGTGGCGCTGATCCGGTCCATCCTCGACGGCGACGAGGAAGGCGCAGCCAAGGACGCCAAGAAGCTGATGGCGCTGCTGCGCGGCCATGCCGAGGTAGCCGCCACACGGTGAACGGGGTCAGCGCCTGACCCTCAGCCGCCCGGCTGCCCGACCGCGGTGGCCCGCGTGTCTTCCCATCCGTCGCCCGCCGCCAGGATGCAACTCTGGCCTTTGACGTCGGTCATCAGGATGGTCCAGGTCCCACTCGGCGAGACGAACACCTCGAAGATGGCGGCTTGTCCGGCCACACCGTAGCCCAACCGCTTCTCCTCGAATGCCGCCGCCAGCCTCGCGACCAGATAGTCATGGCCGCCGCAGATCACTTGCGCCCGCGCCGGCAATGCCGACAGCGCCATCACGGCGCCGACAGCTGCAAGCCTGACCCACCGAAACGAAAAATTGCGTGCCATGGGGCACCTCCTTCGCCTTCGCATTCCGGCAAGGGAGGCACATTCGACCGCCTCAGTATGCCGGAAGGCTCCAGGCCGGATTGGACGTCTTCATCACGTCGCTCCTTCTGGTTTCCGGTCTGTCCCAGGGAGATCATGACTCCCTGGATTCGATATGGTGAAGTCCCGATCCTAAAACAAGCATCATCCCGGGCCTGTTGGGGCCGCCCACGGGCACGCCCATTTTCTGGTCCGGTTCCCTGCGGGACAACCGCTGTCGAATGGCCATACGGAGACGGTCGCCACGCCCCATCCGGGCTCGACGTCAGCCCCCGCTGGATTCCTTTTGCGCCGCCCATTTCAACAAGGCATCGAGAGCCGGGCAAAGGGCTTGGCCCCAATCGGTCAGGCAATACTCGACCTTTGGGGGTACTTGATGGTGAACGATGCGGCGGACAATCCCGTCGGCCTCCATCTGGCGAAGCTGTTGGATCAGCATCTTTTGCGAGATCGCGGGAATAGCCCGTTCGAGGTCGGAGAAGCGCAGCACCTTGCCGCCGAACAGATGAAACAGGATCACCAGTTTCCACCGGCCCTCGAGAATACGCAGCACGTTCTCGACACCGATCGCCGCGGACGAAGGCGTCAAGGTCGCAGACTTACTTTCAGGTAAGTACCTTACTTTTTCGTCGGTTCTTGTCATTTCCACAGCATAACGCAATTTAGAGACCGGACAAGCTCCGACGCCTCGACGAGCGCCGGAACCCAAACGGAGATAAGCCATGACCAGAGACCTTCCCTGGCCGCTGACGGCCTATTTTTCCGCCAATAACCGTCACGACATCGACGCCATGCTCGCCATTTTCTCGCCGGACGCCAAGGTCCGAGATGAAGGCGAGACGTATAGCGGATCGGCCGCCATCCGCGCCTGGATGGAGGCGACCACGCGCAAGTACCGGGTGACGGTCGAAGTCGCCGATGCCGCCCTCAATGGCGATGCATGGCGGGTCGCCGGTATCGTCTCTGGCAATTTTCCCGGCAGCCCGGCGACGCTTCATTACAATTTCACCCTGGCCGGCGACCGGATCGAGAAGCTGGAGATCGGCGCATGACCATCCGGCAGAAGTTCGAGATCGACGGCCACGAACTCGCGGGCAAGCGCGTCTTGGTCACCGGAGGCACCAAAGGCGCGGGCGAAGCCATCGTCCACCGGCTCGCCGCGGCGGGCGCGACGGTCGCCACGACCGCCCGCTCGGCGAGCGGGACATCGTCGTCCACGCTGTTCGTGCGGGCCGACGTCAGCACCCTGGAAGGCGCAACCGAAGTTGCCGCGGCCACGATCGACCGGTTTGGCGGCGTCGACATCATCGTTCACAGCGTCGGCGGATCGAAGAGCCCGGGCGGCGGATTTGCGGCGCTCTCCGATCAGGCCTGGCAGGAGGAACTCAGCCTCAACCTGTTAGCCGCCGTCAGGCTGGACCGCTTGCTCGTCCCCCGAATGGTGGAGCAAGGCTCAGGCGCGATCGTCCATATCTCGTCGATCCAGCGTCGGCTGCCGCTGCATGAATCCACCATGGCGTATGCGGCCGCCAAGGCTGCGCTTTCCGCATACAGCAAGGCATTGTCCAAGGAGCTTGGCCCCAAGGGTATACGCGTCAACACCGTGGCGCCGGGCTGGATCCATACCACCGCATCGGAAGCCATGGTCAAGCGCCTGGCCGCTCACGCCGGTTCGGACGAGGAAACCGCGCGTCAAAGTATTATGGAGGCACTCGGCGGCATCCCGATCGGTCGGCCGGCATGGCCACAAGAGGTTGCAGAGCTGGTGGCGTTTTTGGTTTCGGATCGCGCGTCGGCGATTCACGGCGCCGAATATGTCATCGATGGCGGCACGATCCCGACGGCCTGAGCGGCGCCAGGCCTCTCTGCATCGCCGCCGTTCGTTCAAGCGCCCGGCATCGCCGCCGTGATCGTCGGGCTGTCCCAACCCTCACCGACGGAGAGCACGCAACTTTGCCCCTTGGTGTCGGAAGCGAGCACGGTCCAGCTTCCCTGATCGGAAACGAAGATCTCGAGCACGACGTTCGGATTGATCAGGCCGCGCCCGGCTTCGCTCTCGTGAAACTTGGCGCCAAGCGCCTTGATGATATCCGCGCGCGCCGCGCATTGTGCCGCCGCATTCGCCGGCGCGATTCCACCGGTTATCACCGCCGCCGCAGCCAGCATTGTCGCCATAAGAAATCGTGTCATCTGACACCTCCTCGCGCCAGACGAGAACCCCGGCTGCCACCGGCGCTGTTCGATTGCCTGCGCATGGCAGGAATACAGCCTAAGACGGAGGGTGGTCTGTTGGTTCCATCACACGGCGATGGAATTATTAGAAGATGCCGATGCACTCTGGACGCGTCGCGCCGGAAAGCATGTGCTTAGAGTTGCACTGCCCCATGCTACGACCTCCTGGGCGACGGGTTTTAGGCGCCGCGCCCGTGGGTCCTATGGCACCCATAAAAAAGAAGCGCGGTTTGCACCGCGCTTCCTCAATCTTGGTTAGGAACTCCGTCCGGTCAGTTCATCGTCGGGATGACGAACTCGGCGCCGTCCTTGATGCATGCCCGCGCGCCCGCAGCCGAAGGCGAGGACGCGCAGTCCAAAAAACCGTCCGGTCAGTTCATCGTCGGGATGACAAACTCGGCGCCGTCCTTGATGCCGGACGGCCAGCGCGAGGTGACCGTCTTGGTCTTGGTGTAGAAGCGGAACGCGTCCGGGCCGTGCTGGTTGAGGTCGCCGAAGGACGACGCCTTCCAGCCGCCGAAGGTGTAGTAGGCGATCGGAACCGGGATCGGCACGTTAACGCCGACCATGCCAACCTGGACTCTGGATGCGAAGTCGCGCGCGGCATCGCCGTCGCGGGTGAAGATGGCGACGCCGTTGCCCATCTCGTGGTCGTTGGCGAGCTTGATGGCGTCCTCGTAGCGCGGCGCGCGCACCACCGAGAGCACCGGGCCAAAAATCTCTTCCTTGTAGATGCGCATGTCGGCGGTCACGTTGTCGAACAGGCAGCCGCCCATATAGTAGCCGTTCTCATAGCCCTGCATCTTGAAGCCGCGGCCGTCGACGACGAGCTTGGCGCCTTCCTTGACGCCGATGTCGACATAGCCCTTGACGCGCTCCAGCGCCTGGGCCGTCACCAGCGGGCCGAAATCGGCGGCAGAGTCCGTCGACGGGCCGACCTTCAGGCTTTCCACGCGCGGCACCAGCTTTTCCATCAGACGGTTGGCGGTGTCGTTGCCGACCGGAACCGCCACCGAGATCGCCATGCAGCGCTCGCCGGCCGAGCCGTAGCCGGCGCCGATCAGCGCATCGACCGTCTGGTCCATGTCGGCGTCGGGCATGATGATCATGTGGTTCTTGGCGCCGCCAAAGCACTGGACGCGCTTGCCGGCCGCGGTGCCGCGCGAATAGATGTAGTGCGCGATCGGCGTCGAGCCGACGAAGCCGATCGCCTTGATGTCCGGATCGTCGAGGATGGCGTCGACCACTTCCTTGTCGCCGTTGACGACATTGAGGATGCCCGCCGGCAGGCCGGCCTCGATGAACAGTTCGGCGATGCGGATCGGCACGCCCGGATCACGCTCGGACGGCTTCAGGATGAAAGCGTTGCCGCAGGCGATGGCCGGCGCGATCTTCCACAGCGGGATCATGGCCGGGAAGTTGAACGGCGTGATGCCGGCGACGACGCCGAGCGGCTGGCGCATCGAATAGACGTCGATGCCGGGGCCGGCGCCGTCGGTAAACTCGCCCTTCATCATGTGCGGGGCGCCGATGCAGACCTCGACCACTTCGAGGCCGCGCTGGATGTCGCCCTTGGCGTCGGCGATGGTCTTGCCGTGCTCGCGCGCCAGGATGTCGGCCAGCTCGTCATAGTCGCGGGCGACCAGTTCGAGGAATTTCATCAGCACGCGCACGCGGCGCTGCGGGTTGGTGGCGGCCCATTTCGGCTGCGCCGCCTTGGCGTTCTCGACCGCGGCGCGCAGTTCCGCCTGCGAAGCGAGCGCCACCGTGCCGCGCACGGAACCGTCCATCGGCTGCATCACATCCTGCTTGCGGCCGCTGGTGCCGGCGACACGCTTGCCGCCGATGAAATGACCGTATTCGATCATGCTTTCTCTCCCTTTTCTGGTGATGGCGCATTGTCCGCCTTTGCGGCCGCGATGGCAACGCGAGGAAGATCGCAACCGTTGTGCGAAAAATAGACAACGACGCCGGAGTGTGCATTAATTGTCGCAAATGGCGGATTGCTGAAAAGGCCAAAGCTTGCGTTCCTTCACACCCCCCTCTGGCCTGCCGGCCATCTCCCCCGCAAGGGGGGAGATCAGACGTCACGCAGGCTTTCGCCAATCACCAACGATTGAAAAGAGACGCCATCAAAGAAGCTGCCAATCTCCCCCCTTGCGGGGGAGATGTCCGGCAGGACAGAGGGGGGTGGGCGGGAACGCCGCGCTGCCAATTAGAGCGGACACCTCCGATGAACTGGGATGACGTCCGCATCTTCCTCGCCGTGGCGCGTGCAGGGCAGATCCTCGGCGCGGCGAAGCGGCTGGAGCTCAACCATGCGACCGTCTCGCGCCGCATCGTCGCGCTCGAGGAAGCGCTCAGGACAAAGCTCTTCCGCCGCCTGACCACCGGCAGCGAACTGACCCCGGCCGGCGAGCGCTTCCTCGACATAGCCGAGCGCATGGAAGGCGACATGATCGCCGCGCGCTCGACCATCGCCGGCGAGGGCGACGACATTTCGGGAACCGTGCGCATCGGCGCGCCCGACGGATTTGGCGTCGCTTTCCTGGCAAAGCGGCTGGGCGAGCTGACGGCGCTGCATCGTGAGCTCACCATCCAGCTGGTGCCGGTGCCGCGCTCCTTCTCGCTGTCCAGGCGCGAGGCCGATATCGCGATCACCGTCGAGCGGCCGACCGAAGGCCGGCTGGTGGCCGGCAAGCTGGTCGACTACACGCTGGGTCTCTTCGCCTCCCGCGCCTATGCCGACGCCAACGGCCTGCCCAAGACGCCGGCCGAGCTCGGCAGCCATACGCTGATCGGTTATGTGCCGGACCTGATCGTCAGCCCCTCGCTCGACTATGCCGCCGAGTTCAGCGCGGAATGGCGCACCAGCTTTGCCATCTCCTCGGCGCTCGGCCAGGCCGAGGCGGTTCGCTCCGGCGCCGGCATCGGCATCCTACATACTTTCGTCGCCCGTTTGATGCCGGAGCTTGTGCCCGTCGACATCGTCGCGCCCATCCGCCGCGCCTACTGGCTGGTCTATCACGAATCGGTGAGGCCGATGCGCCGCGTCCAGCTCGTCGCCAACTTCATCACCAAGGCGGTGGAGCGGGAGCGGGGCCTGTTTGTTTAGGGTATGGTCCAGGACCGCTTAAGCGAAACATACCAGTTCCCCGGTACAGAAATCTTGACCGATCGGCTCTGTTTGCATTGGCAGGTGGCATGCCTTGGAGATTGGCCGAAACGCCCATCGCGATCGTCATTCTAGGGCGGAGCAGGAGCGAAGCTCCGTCGCGAAGACCCTAGAATCCATGCCGTTACCTTCGCCAAGGAGTGCAGCGGAGCAAACTTCTGCACGCAGCAACGCTTCCAAGTCACGGCATGGATTCTATGGTCTGCGCCGCGTCGCTTCGCGCCTTGCTCCGCCATAGAATGACGAGGTTGGGGCGGCTTTCGACCAATCCCCGGCGTTTGCGCTGATTTCACGAAATAGACGGTGAGGGACTAATCCGCGTCGAGCACGAAAGAGCTCACCACTTTCCCCGCTTCGTCCGCAAGCGGCGCCCATTTCCGCGCCGCTTCCTCAGCGCTGTCGCCGGTGATCCCGCAATCGACGAAGCCGTAATGCGAACGGCGCAGCGTCAGCGCGATGCGGGAGTGGCCGTAGAAGCTGACATTGTCATCGGCATAGTGGAAATCCATGTCGGCGATCCGCACCGGATAGCCGTCCGGGAAATGCGCCAGCCTGTCCAGGCTGAAGCTGGCCGACTGATAGGCAACGCCGATCATGGTCTGCCAGTTGCTCAGCACCCAGTCTTTCTCCATGAACGCTCTGGGATCTGGCGGATTGTCGGGGGCAGCCGGGTCGTAGCGATTTTGCGATACCCTGCAGGTCAGGCCCTCTTCGCCGGTTTTGAGCTTGAGCCGCATCGTATCGCCAAAGGTGGCTTCGCTCGTCCATTCTTCGGGATAGGTCAGCGAAAAGCCGTGCTCCTTGTCGTGAACGGTCTTGTCCGCGGCAAGCGCCACCGACCCGCAGGTCAGACATGCGGCCGCCGCCGCAACAAGAAAAAGACGCATTCCAAAGCCCCCTCGCTGCGGCCGATCCTATCACAGGCAGTTGGTCGTTGCCGCCTTGCCTCCGCCACAAATCCGGCGACTGTGGCGTCAGCGCGCTTCGCCATGCCATGATGGAGCGCTAGAGCAATTCTAGGAAAAGTGTGAGCGGTCGGGCTGGGCGCCTTCGCCGTAGCCTTTTGCCTGGAATTGCGTCAAAACAAAGAGATAGAGTGGTTCGCCGTTTTCGTGAAACGGGTGAAACGCTCTGGGGGACAATCTTCGAAACGCCGGCGGAGACATGCGAGCCGTTCTTGCCATTCTGCCGCTGTTTTTGCTATCCGACTGCGCCAATCCATGGACCAGGGTGCCGGAATCAGAATTGCCGAAGCCGATCCGCTACGCCATGGCGCGGCCCTCGCCTTTCGTCATCGGCAATTATTGCGGCCCGGGCACGCGCACCGGCGATCTCTCGGCAAGGCCGGTCGACCGTCTTGACGCCGCCTGCCGGGTCCACGACGCCTGCTATATTTCCCGGCACAATCATTGCGACTGCGACGGCGCGCTGGTCGCTTCCGCCAGGAAGATCCGCGACGACAGGGCGACGCCGCGCAAGATGCGAAGCGAGGCCGAGTTGCTGATCGCCACCTTCGCGTTTCCCCTCTGCAGGGTCTTCCCGCAAGGCTTCATGCCGCCGCGCGACCCTGCCCAGCTCAAGGCTATAAACGGGGCGACCGGATGAGGCTCAGGTCAGCTGTCGCCAAGGCGTCGCTTGGACTGGCGCTGGCAGCACTTGCCGGTTGCGCCGGCATGCCCGGGTATTCGGCCTGCGCCTTCTTTCCGGGCGACGGCGCCTGCGGCCGCCTGCCGGTCTCGGCCGACAGCAACGGCGCCGAGATCGCCGGAGCACACTATTTCGGCAGCGACGGCAACAGCGCCTATGACAAGCAGTTCCAGGCGCTGCTCGCCCAAAGCCGCCTCGATGCGCTCGACCGCGCCAACGGCACCGGCCGCTTCGGCCGCGACTGGCGCGATGTCCAAAACAGCGACTTCCACGCGACCTATCCGACGCTGCAACGGCGCGCCAAACCGCTCGACGACACCGAGCTGGCGCCGACGTCGGACAAGCCGGGCGAAGGCCGGTTCACCGGGCGCTGGCGCATGTCGCGCCAGACGCTCTATCTCGATGCCGCCGCGCGGCCCTCGGCGCTCAAGATCTTCAGCTTCTCCGGCCTTGAGGCACGTTCGGTCGAGATCGTGCTGCGCCAGGCGGGGCAACAGCCCGTCGACATCGGCGGCACCTGCAACGGTCCGCTCGCGATCCGGGCGTCGGGACGATCGACCACCGTCGCCGCGGCCTCGCCATTCCATCTGAGCCTGACCGCCGCCGAAACCTTGGTCAGCCTGTTTCCGGACCAGGCGCTGACCCGCTGCGATCTGCGCGTCGCTTCCACCCTGGCGCCGGCCGGCGCGCCGCTGACCTTGCTGCGCGAAGAGAGCGCCGATCCCTGGATCGCGGGGCTCGACAGCCGCTACGACCGCTGTCCGGTGCCCGACCCGGCGGGGATGGAGGAACTCGACCGCGTCTTCTATGCCGGGCGCTGGCTGTCGCAGACCTGCGCCCTGCCGCTGGGGTCGCCGACCCTGCTGCGCAAATCGCGCGACGGCTTCAACGCCAAGGTCGAGGCCCTGCTCGGCAGGACGCTGCCCGACAGCGCCTTCGACAAGGCCGACCCCGAGCTGCCGCTCGATTTCTCCAACGCGCCGAAACTCAGGCTGATCTATCTGTCGTCGCTGGAGTTCAAGGCGGATTTCTCCGGCCGCATCATGGAGCGCCTAGTCCGCCACCATGCAGCACTTGGCACCAAGGTGCGCATCCTGGTGACAGACGTTCTGGAACGCGAGAAGGACGACGTCATGCTGCATCGGCTGGCGGCGGAGTTCCCCAACGTCCAATTGCAGGAATATCGCTGGCAGGCGGACCACGGCGCGCCGTTCGACGAGCAGATCTCGCAGCTGCACAAGGTTCACCATATCAAGATGCTGGCGACGCTGGCCGAAGAGCCCGGACGCTCGCGCGTCATCATCGGCGGCCGCAACATCCATGACGGCTTCCTGTTCCACAGACCGGTCGACCTGACCCGCTATCCGGACCTGGAGCAATACGGCAAGACCGACGGCTTCTCGCTGAACTACTATTCCAACTGGAGCGACTTCGACATCGAGATCGCCGACCCGGCGACCGTCGAGACGCTGGCCGCGCATCTGTCGACCGTCTGGCTGCGCGACGCCGACACCAATTTGTCGCGGCCGTTTTCCATTCCGGTCCGTTCCGGCGCGGCCCCGCGCGGCATGGCGCGGCATTTCATTTCCGTGCCTTATGAGGACGGGCATGCGCTGGAGGCCTATTTCGTCGAGCTGATCGACACCGCCGAGCACCGCATCCAGATCGTCAATCCCTACCTCAACCTGACGCCCGATATCGCCCGGGCCTTCGACCGGGCGCTGGCCAGGGGCGTGAAGATCGATGTCGTCGGCCGCATCGACCTCAAGGGCGATATCGGCGGCCGGTTCCTCACCGCGCTCAACAAGCTGTTCGTCGAGAAATATGGCGACCGCATCAACATCCGCGAGTTCAAGGCACCGGATGTCGTCTTGCATTCCAAGATCATGATGATCGACGAAAGGCTGGTCGCCATCTCCTCGGTCAACCTCAACAACCGCAGCTTCTTCCACGACTCGGAGAACGGCATGGTCGTGCTCGATCCGGCTTTCTACCGCCGCATGAAGCCGGTCTATGACGACTACCTCGCCCATTCGCGCCCGGTCGCCACCAATGTCACCATCGGCTGGGCCTACCGGCTGCTGTTCAGCGACACCTGGGTCCGGGAGGCGTTCTGAACGCCACCGCTGGACATGAATTAATGCATGTCGCCCAGAAGTGTGCGGCGGTTCTGGGACAACGACATGCATCAAAACAAAGACTTAAAGCGCGTCGCCTGAATCCGTTTCAGCGCGACGCGCTTTAGGTGTGTCGAGATTCAGGTCAGGCCGGCATCACCTGAATATCTACACCTTAGATAGGTTTCAGATACCGCTCGGGGCTCAGATGGCGCGCGTTGATCTCCGGCACCCTGTTCGACATGATGTCGGCAAGCACCTTGGCGGAGCCGCAGGCCATGGTCCAGCCGAGCGTTCCGTGGCCGGTGTTGAGATAGAGGTTGGCAACCTCGCTTAGCCCGATCAGGGGCGGCCCGTCCGGCGTCATCGGCCGCAAGCCGCACCAGAAGCTCGCCGCCTTGAGGTCGCCGCCGCCGGGGAAGAGATCGCCGACCGAGTGTTCGAGCGTGCGGCGGCGCGATTCATGCAGGCGAAGATCATAGCCGGAAATCTCCGCCGTGCCGCCGACGCGGATGCGGTCGCCGAGCCTGGTGATCGCCACCTTGTAGGTCTCGTCCATGACGGTCGACACCGGGGCGGCCTCGGCATTGCTGATCGGCACCGTGATCGAATAGCCCTTGACCGGATAGACCGGAATCGGCCGCCCCAGCGAGCGCATGAATTGCGCCGAATAGCTGCCCATCGCCATCACGAAGGCGTCCGCGGATTTCCATCCGGTATCCGTGAGGATATTGGTGAGGCGGTTGCGATTCCTGACGACTTTCCGGACGGTCGAGCCGTATTCGAAGGTCACGCCCCGCGCTACGCAGAGTTCCGCGAGCTTGTCGGTGAACATCTTGCAGTCGCCGGTCTCGTCGCCCGGAAGCCTGAGGCCGCCGACGAACTTGTCGCGCACCGCCGCAAGGGCCGGCTCGGCGGCGACACAGCCGTCACGGTCGAGGATCTCGTAGGGCACGCCGTATTTCTTCAGCACCTCGACGTCGCCGCCGGTGCCGTCGAGCTGCTTCTGCTTGCGGAAGAGCTGCAGCGTGCCTTTGGTCCGTTCGTCGTAGGTGATGCCGGTCGCTTCGCGCAGCGCCTTCAGCGTGTCGCGGCTGTATTCGGCAAGCGGCACCATGCGCGACTTGTTGAGCGCGTAGCGATCGGCCGTGCAGTTGCGCAGCATCTTGAGGAGCCAAGTCCACATATTCGGGTCGAAGGCCGGCCGCACCACCAGCGGTCCGTATTTCATCAGCAGCCATTTGACCGCTTTGACCGGGATGCCGGGTCCGGCCCAGGGCGAGGCATAGCCCGGCGATACTTCGCCGGCATTGGCGAAGCTGGTTTCGAGCGCCGGCCCCGGCTGGCGATCGTAGACGGTCACTTCGTGACCGGCCTCGGCGAGGAAGTAGGCGGTGGTGACCCCGATCACGCCGCCGCCCAGCACGATGACTTTCATTCTATGCTCCCTCAAAGCCGATCATGCCGCGGAAGGGCCCGGATCGTCCCCTTCTGTCTGCCGGATTTTGCCGCGCCCGCCAAGAGGCCAGTCACCGGCGGGCGCGCTGTGGACCAGCTTGAGGCCGTGGTGAGATCGTTCGGCGGCACGGTCCTGCGCCGCTCGCCGCGCGGCCTCCGGCTGATAGACCACGTCCTCGAGAACGACCTCCTCGGCAGGGCCGTCGGGCCGCTCGGCCAGCGCGGATTGGCCCGCCCTCATGCCAAGCAGGCAGAGGCCGCGCCACGTGGCGACCGGCAGGCTCAAGCCAGGAGACCGTGCGGCCGGCACGCGCACCGATCAGCGCCGTACCAAGCGGCGTCAGCACCGATATGCGTTTTTCGGCGATATCGGCCTCCGCCGGATAGACCAGCGTCACCGTCTGAATGCTTCCCTCGGCGTCGTGAAGCGTCACCGTAGAGCCCATCCGCACCACGTCGGCGGGCATTGCCGCCTCTGTCGCGACCCGGGCGCGGTCCATCTCGGCAAGCAGGCCCTCGGCCATGTCGGGCACGCGGTCGAGGAAGGCCCTGGCGAGATTGCTCAGCCGGTCGCGATCCGCCGCGCTGACAAGGATGGTGGAACGCGATTGCGTTGCTGCATGCAGGGCAAACCTCATGTGTTGGCGCATCGGGGAAACGGATGCGCGCAAGCCGCCACGTCGAAGGCGGCGAACAAAGCCGGGCCGCAAAGGCCACCGGCTCAATGAAATGTCTGGAATTCAAACGCCCCGGTTCACGCGGCCACCGGCATAGGCGGCCACGCCGGGGCTACGCTCCCGCGATGGGGCAAACCCTGAAGCAGGTTTTGATATAAGCGAGGTTGCTCATGCCCCGAACCTTGCCGAGAAGCCCCGGCTTGTCAAGCAAGCCTCCCGCTTCAGGAACCTATGTAGCGGCGGTGAAAGCGCGCACCCAGGCTGGTCAATATCTCGTAGCCGATGGTGCCGGCGTGGCCGGCCGCGTCGTCGACGCTTTGCGAGGGACCGATGAGCTCGACGAGGTCGCCTTCCCTGAGCCGGCCTGCCGGAAGCGCCGAAATGTCGAGGATGATCGAGTCCATCGACACACGCCCGATGAACGGCAAGCGCACGCCCTCGAACCACGCGGCTGAAGCGGCGCGCCGGTGCCAGCCGTCGCCATAGCCCAGTGAAATGGTCGCGAGATCGAGCGGCCCGTCCGCATGATGGGTGTGGCCATAACCGATGCCCACGCCCGGGCCGACCTGCCGCGTCTGCGCCACCTTGGCTTGCAGCCCTATCACCGGCAGCATCGGATTGGGTGCATGGGGGGTCGGATTGACGCCGTAGAGCGCAGCCCCCGGACGGGCAAGGTCGTAGTGATAAGCCGGTCCGAGAAAGATGCCGGACGAGTTGGCCAGGGAGGCGGGCGCCGCGGGCAACATCTCGCGCAGCCGTTCGAATTCGCGCCGCTGCTTCTCGTTCGCCGCCTGTTGCGGCTCGTCGGCGCGGGCGAGATGGCTCATCACGAAACGGATGTCGATGCCATCGAAGGCGCCGGCTGCGCTTGCGACCGCCTCGACTTCCGCCGGCGCCATGCCGAGCCTGGCCATGCCGCTGTCGACCTGGATGGCGGCGGGCAGGCTCCGGCCTTTGCCGCGCGCGGTCTCGCGCCAGGCTCTCAGCTGCATGGCGCTGTTGATGACCGGGCAAAGCCCGGCCGCCGCGGCTTCCGGTTCCGAACCCGGAGGCAGTCCGTTCAGCACGAAGATGCCCGGCCCCGGCCCGATCGCCTTGCGCAGCGCGATGCCCTCGCCGAGCAGCGCGACGAAGAAGAGGTCGCAGCCCTCTTTCGCCAGCGCCGAGGCCACTTGCGCGGCACCAAGCCCATAGCCGTCGGCCTTGAGCACGCCGGCGCAGCGGACGCCGTTCAGCCGCGCCTTCAGCCGGCGATAGTTTTCCCGAATGGCCCCGAGGTCGATCGTCAGGATCGCCCCGGCGGCCGCCTCGCTCACTGTCGAACCGCTGCTTGCCTCATATGCCGGAAACCCGCGTCCGGTGTCGTCGTTCATGGCGACCCCCGCTCATTGCATCGACAATCAATACGGCCATGGAGCCGCCGCGACAACCGGGGGGAAGAGGCCGCTTCAGGAAGCCAGGTGCCGGAACGCCGCAACGACCTGCTCGTAGACCTTGCGTTTGAACGGCACGATCAGCTCGGGCAGCTCCCGCATCGGCCGCCAGGCCCATTCGTCGAATTCGGCGGTGTGGCCGCCGGGCGGCGGATTGATCTCGATCTCGCCTTCGTCGCCCTCGAACCGGTAGGCGAACCATTTCTGCGTCTGGCCGCGATAGCGGCCCTTGAAGGCGATGCCGACCAGATGCGGCGGCAGGTCATAATTGATCCAGTGCGGCGCCTCGGCAAGCAGCGAGACGCTGCGCATGCCGGTTTCCTCGTAGAGCTCGCGCCCGGCGGCCGCGATCGGCTCCTCGCCCTTGTCGATGCCGCCTTGCGGCATCTGCCAAAGCTGCGTCGTGCCGGCGAACTCGCTGTCCGGTTCGGCGATGCGGTGCCCGACCCAGACCAGACCTGCTTTGTTGAGGATCATCAGCCCGACGCAGGGACGATAAGGCAGCGTTTCGGGATCGATCTTTTTTTTGGACATCGGGTTTTCCAGCCGTTTTGAGAATTCGCTCCGGCGAGGCAGGTGGCGAGTGGTTTCGAGAACCGGAGCGGAGCGTACTTTAAAGTACGTGAGCACCGGAAGCGCAGAAAACGCCGCCAGATGCCCGCCGGAGTAGAATTATCAAAACGGCTGCTAGCCTTTTTGCGGATCAATGGCCACCGCCGAGATCGGCACGATCTCGATGCCGCGCTTCTTTGCTTCGGCAATCCAGGACGTCACCGTGTCGACCGTGATGTCGAAGGCCGAACCGATGCCGACCGCGCTGCCCTTGGCCCGCGCCGTCGCTTCCAGGCTGTCGAGCTTCTTGAGGATTTCGCCGCGGTCCTGAACGGCATCGATCGCCATGTCGCCGGCGACGAACGGCACGCCATCCTTCAGCGCGAGATCAGGCGCAACGCTGCGCGAGGATGAGCCGTCGTCGATATAGGCGAGACCCCGCTTGCCGAGCTCGGCCATGAACGGTCCCATCGCCGATGCATCGGCCGAGAAGCGCGCGCCCATATAGTTCATGACCCCGGTATAGTTGGTCGTGCGCGACAGCGCCCAGTGCAGGCTCTTCAGGTTCTCGTCCGGGCTGGCCGCCACCGTCAGCGTGTTGCGGCCGGGATTGACGTTCGGATAATCGAACGGCTCGAGCGGCACCTGCATGACGACCTCATGCCCGCTCTGCCTTGCCGCCTGCATCCAGCGGCCGATGCTGTTGCCTTGCGGCGCGAAGGCCAGCGTCACTTCGGCCGGCAGCTTGGCGATCGCGGCCTGGGTGCCGGTCTGCGAAACCGCGAGGCCGCCGATGACGATCGCCACGCGCGCGCCGCGCGCGCCCGACCACGGCCGCGCATAGACGTCGAAGGGCCGCCTGCCGTCGGCGGAGCGCATCGGCAGCGGACCGGTGTCGCTGGCCTCGATCAGTGCCCTGTCCGGGATGTGGGCGACCTTCAGGTTCTGGCCGAGCGTCGACGGATCGCGGATGACGATCGCCGCCTTCGGCGGACCGTCGCCTTCCTCGGTCTGGACGTGGATGATCTGCGGCCCGCCGCTCTTCATGGGCGTGCTGGCCTGTGGCGTCGCCGCCGCAACCGGGGCCGGGACGGGCGCCGGCGCCGCAGGAACAGGCGCAGCGGTCACCTTCGGTGTCGAAACGGCCACTTCTTCCGGCTTGCGGAACGGCTTTTCACGCAGCGCGATAGCGCCGGAAACACCGATCACGCCAAGCACGGCCAGCACAGCGACGAGCGAGCCGGAGCCGATGCCGCGCGAGGCCTTGCGCTGAGGCCGGAGCGTCTGTCCCAGCGGGCGTTCGATATCCTTGCCGATCTCAGCCAAGTCGTGTTTCCCCGGAAGCACGCCAAGCTCACGTTCTTCGTGACGTCTCGCGTGAACTTCGCAATCGCTGGCGCGATACCCCAGACACGTGGCGCCCCAGCCGCGGTCCCCGAATCAAACTGCCGGAACCTCGCGGCCCCGGCAGCATTGCATTGCTTCGCTCCACCGGCCAGAGCCGGACTGCATTACTGGTTCAGCACGGCCTTGTCCGGGTTCGGCGGGAACGACGGATCGGTCTTTTCGCCGCGCAACAGCTGCTCGGCATAGATCAGCTGCAAATCGTCCTTCGGATCCGGCGGCACATAGGCGGCCGAGCCCGAACCGGTCTTGCTTTCGTCAGCGCCCTTGATGTGGCCCTTGAGATCGGATTCGCCGCGGGTCAGGTCGCGGCCCTGCAGGTCCGGCGGCAACGGCTGGTCGACCTTGATGTCGGGCGTGATGCCCTTGCCCTGGATCGACTTGCCCGACGGCGTGTAATAGAGCGCCGTGGTCAGCCTGAGCGCGCCGTTCTCGCCGAGCGGGATGATGGTCTGCACCGAGCCCTTGCCGAAGGACTGCGTGCCGACCACCGTGACGCGGCGCAGATCCTGCAGCGCGCCGGCGACGATTTCCGAGGCGCTCGCCGAGCCGCCATTGACCAGCACGATCATCGGCTTGCCGTTGATGTCGTCGACCTGCTTCGGCTTGGCGTCGAAGCGGGTGACGTCCTTCGGGTCGCGGCCGCGCGTCGAAACGATTTCGCCGCGCTTGAGGAAGGCATCCGACACGCTGACCGCCTGGTCGAGCAGGCCACCGGGATTGAGGCGAAGGTCGAGCACGTAGCCTTTCAGCTTGTCGTTCGGCACCTGCTTCTTGATGTTCTCGATGGCGTTCTCGAGATCGTCATAGGTCTTTTCGGTGAAGGAGGTGATCTTCATGTAGCCGATGTCGTTCTCGACCCGGTACTTCACCGCCTTGACCTTGATGATGTCGCGCACCACCGTCAGCTCGATCGGCTTGTCGGCGCCCTGGCGCAGGATGGTGAGCTTGATCGGCGTGTTGACCGGCCCGCGCATCTTCTCGACCGCGTCGTTCAAGGTCAGGCCGCGAACTTCCTCGCCGTCGATCTTGGCGATGTAGTCGCCGGCAAGCACACCCGCCTTGGCGGCCGGCGTGTCGTCGATCGGCGTGATCACCTTGACGAGGTCGTTCTCCATGGTGACCTCGATGCCGAGGCCGCCGAACTCGCCCTTGGTCTGCACGCGCATGTCCTGCGCCTGCTCGGCATTCATGTAGGAAGAGTGCGGGTCAAGCGAGGCCAACATGCCGTTGATGGCGTTCTCGACCAGCGACTTGTCGTCCGGCGGCGTCACGTAATTCGCGCGCACGCGCTCGAAGATGTCGCCGAAGATCGCCAGCTGCTTATACGTTTCCGAACCCGCAGCGTTCGCCGCCGAGCCCGGTGCGCCGTAGACCAGGCTCATTGCCGATGCGCCCATCAGCGCGCCGGCAAACAGAAGCGACAGTTTCCGCATCATTTCACGTCCTTCCAGAAAATCGATCCGCCCACCACGGGGCCGGATCGACGGGTTTTCCATCCTTGCGGAACTCGACATAGAGTTCCGACGTCGAATTCTCATTCCGCGAGGCCGAGGTGCTTGCCACCCGGGCCTCTCCCATCGCGCCGATCGGCTCCCCTGCGAGCACCGACTGTCCCGTCGCGACGCTGATTCTGCTCATCCCCGCCAGAACGACATGATATCCGTCGCCGGCATTGAGGATCAAGAGCTGACCATAGGAGCGAAACGGCCCCGCATAAAGCACGTTTCCATCCGCCGGCGCGGTGACGATGGCCCCCGATTGTGTCGCAACCATGTCGCCCTGCATCGCCGCGCCACTGCCGTCGTCGGTGCCGAAACGCCGTTTGATCTTGCCGATGACCGGCAGCGCGATTTGGCCTTGCAAGGCCGAAAACGGCGCCGATCCGGTGAGGCGATTGGCCTCCGGCACCGGCAGCGCGGCGAGCTCGGTGGTCGAGGCCGTCGTGTCGCTGTCCGTCGATTTCCGCTCGCTCGCCTTGACCTGGTCTTGTGCCTTGCGCGCCTTGTCGGCTTCCAGCGAGGCGATCAGGTCCTTGAGGCTGCTTGCCTTCGCCGCCAGCTGTTGCGAGTGCTGCTGCTCGGCCGCGATCGCCGTCTGGGTATCGGCCTGCAGCTTTTTCTTGGCCTCCAGCAGCATGGTGAGCCGCTTCTTTTCGGCCGTCTGGTCGGTGACAGCGGTGGTGAGTCTCGCCCGTTCCGCCTCGATCGAGGCCGTGACGCGGGTCTGCTCCTTGAGATCGGCCATCAGCCTTTCGGTCTGCTGGCGCAGTTCCGGCACCACCGCGCCGAGCAGGATGGCGCAGCGCACCGACGACAGCGCGTCTTCGGGCTTGACCAGGATCGCCGGCGGCGGATTGAGCCCCATGCGCTGCAGGGCGCCCAACACCTCGGCCAGCACGTCGCGCCGCGCCATGAGCGAGGCGCGCAGCTTCGTTTCCTCGGCCTTCAGCCCTTCGAGCTTGGCGCCGATGTCCTCGATGTCCTGGCCGAGCTTCTGCTCCGTCATCGCCGACTGGATGAGCGCCGCGGTGATCGAGGTATAGTCCTTGCGCACAGAGGCGATGTCGGCGGCGAGCTTGGCCAGCCGCTCCGACGACAGCGTGATCTCCTTGGAAACCTGCTCGTATTCGGCCCGGCTCTGATCCGGGTCGGGCGCCAGGTCGAGCGAATTTTCGGCCGCCCGGACCGGCCCGAGCGCGACCGCGGCGGCGACAAGGGTCAAACCGCAACGGCTGCGCCAGGCGCGCGTTCTCGAATTCCAGCCTTCAGACATCAGGCCTCGACTCTATCCGCCGCTTCGTTAACGAACCATCAACCATGTTGGAAGCGGCCCAATAACCCTATTGCCGCGCGATTGGGGCGGAAATCCTGGTGCAAGCCGGCAATCCCCAGCTTTCCGGTCGCTACCGTTATTCACGATCGATGATACGGATGGCCGGAAAGGATGGTCGAGATCCGATAAAGCTGCTCGCCCAGCATCACCCGCACCAGCTGGTGCGGCCAGGTTAGCGCGCCGAATGACAGCACCAGGTCCGCCTGCTCGCGCATGGACCCGTCGTGGCCGTCGGCGCCGCCGATGGCCACGACCAGCGCCTTGCGACCACTGTCGCGCAATTGGCCGATGCGGGCAGCCAGGTCCTCCGAGGAGACCGACTTGCCGCGTTCGTCGAGCAGGATGAGAACGCTGCCCGGCTGCAACTGCGCCTGCAGCTTCTGGGCTTCCTCGCGGCGGCGCTCGTCGGCGCTTTGTCCGCGGCTTTCGGGGATTTCTACAATGCCGGCAAATTCCAGCCCGACCGCGGGCCCGCTCCTGGCGAAGCGCTCGAAATAGCGGTCGGCGAGTTCTCTCTCGGGGCCGGTCTTCATCCGGCCCACGGCATGAACGGTGATCTTCATCCTCGCCCCGGCGAGCTTGTCCTGGCGCATACCGTGACGGTTCACGGCACGCGGATCAAGGCTCAGTGCAAGGTCTCTTCCTCGAGGTCCGGCGCCTGCCACATCTTTTCGAGATTGTAGAATTCGCGGACTTCGGGGCGGAAGACATGGACGATTATGTCGCCCGAATCGATCAGGACCCAGTCGGCGCCGGCCAGCCCCTCGACGCGCGCCGTGCCGAGGCCGGCATCCTTCAGCGCCTTGAGGAGATGATCGGCGACAGCCGAGACATGACGGTGCGATCGGCCCGAGGCGATGACCATATAGTCGCCGAGGCTCGATTTTCCCTGAATGTCGATTGAGACGATGTTTTCGGCCTTGGAGTCTTCCAGACTGGCAAGGACTGTGTCGATGGCGAGGGTCGCGGCGGCGTTGCCGCTGATCCCGGCCGGCGAAGGCATGACGTCAGCCTTCTTCCGCAGTGCTGTTCTCAGTGTGTTTCCTTTCCCAACAAGAACAACCAAATCACCATGCAAATCAGGTGACACCACTTAGATAGGCAGAGTTCCATTGCAGTTTCAAGACGGGCGCGCCCTGCCCGCGCCAACGCGGCTTCCCTAAGCAGGTTCCGTCGTCCCGAAAAAATCGGAACCCTTTGCGCTTTGCATGGGTTATCGGCTCACTGACCAAATGGGGACTTCATTCATGCCAACCGACCCGCAAAGCGCCCTCATCACCATCCAGGCCGGGCTCGCGCAGCTGAGCACGCTGATCGTTTCCTATTCCTTCTCGGCCATCGGCGCCATCATCCTGCTGGTTGTCGGTTACTTCGTCGCCGGTCTCGCCGAGCGCTCGATTTCCGCCGGCCTCGGCCACATCCACGGCTTCGACGCGACCCTGCGTCACTTCTTCTCCAAGATCGTCCGCTACGCCATCCTGATCCTGGTCACCATCATGGTGCTCGGCCAGTTCGGGGTGCAGACCGCCTCCATCATCGCCGCAATAGGCGCCATTGGCCTCGCCATCGGGCTGGCTCTCCAAGGCACGCTGCAGAACATCGCCGCCGGCATCATGCTTCTGGCGCTCAGGCCCTTCCGCATCGGCGAATATGTCGAGGTCGGCTCGATTGCCGGCACCATCGAGGAGATCGGCCTCTTCGCCACCAAGCTGCGTTCGGTTGACGGCGTCTACGTGCTGGCGCCCAATTCGACGCTGTGGAACCAGCCGGTGCGCAATTTCACCCGCAACGGCGTGCGGCGCACCGATGTGAGCCTGAGCATCGGCTCCTGGAACGACATCGACCGCGCACAAAAGACACTGCTTGCCATTGCCGGCGCCGAAAAGCGCATCCGCCGCGAACCGGCGCCGATCGCCTTCGTGGCCAGTCTCGGCGACGCCACCGTTTCGCTCACCTTGCGCTACTGGACGTCCGCCGCCGACTATTTCGCCACCCAGATCGACACGACCAAGCGCGCCAAGCAGGCTTTCGACAGCGAAGGCATCTCGATCCCCCTGCCGCCGCCGGAAATGGCGGCGCCGGAGGCGCGCAAGCAGTAAGGGTCTTCACTTGCCGATTCTTCACTTGCCAATTCTTCACTGGGAAGCGGGCTTCTCGTCCGGCGCGAAGGCAAGCTCCACCGGTAGCGGTGTCTGCGCCGACATCGGCGCGAAGCTGCCGCTCGGGGCTGCGGGCGTCGGCCGGCCCGCCATCACGCGCCACAGCACGAACAGGCAGAAGGCCGACGCGATGACGATGCCGACATAGATGAAGGTCGCGGTGCCGAAGACGACGGAAAGCGCGGTCACGATGCCCGGCACGATGAAGCCGGCCAGCGACCAGGCAAACAGCATCGAGCTCGACAGCGCCAGAAGCTCGTCCTTGCCGGCGCGGTCAGCGGCATGCGCGCTGGAGAGCGCGTAGATCGATTCCGACGCCCCGTCCCAGATGAGATAGATCACCACCAGCACCATCAGCGCGCCGCCGTCGAAGGCGATGGCTAAAACACTGGCGACGGTCGCGAGCGCCGCTGCGCCCGCCAGCACGTAGCGCCGGTCGGTGCGGTCCGAAATCCAGCCGAGCGGGATCTGCAGGATCAGCGTGCCGACCGGCATCGCCGACAACAGCAGCGCCACGTCGGCCTGGCTGTAGCCCTTGGCGGTGGCGTGGATCGGCGCAAAACCGGAAACGATCATCGACAGGCCGCCGACCGCCAGCATGCCGGCGACGCCGACCGGCGAGATTCGCCAGGCGCGGCGAAGCGCCACCGACGCGGCCTGCGGGGCCGGCGGCTGGGCAAGCCTGGTCATGCCGACCGGCAGGATGGAGAGCGCGGTGAAGGTGATGCCGATCAGCGATGCGGCGGCCGTGTGGATGTCGACGACGGCGAGCGTGGCATAACCCACGCCCAGCCCGGCGATGTAGGCGACATAGAACACCGCCATCACCCGGCCGCGGATCGAGTTCGGCAAGGCGTCGTTGAGCCAGCTCTGCGCAACGATGAACAGCCCGCAGATGGCAAAGCCGTAAAGGGCCCGCGCGGCGATCCACAAAAGCGGGATCGGCCCGGCGCCGATCGCGGCATTGGAGAGCGCGATCAGCGCCGAAAGCACCATGAAGGCGCGGGCGTGGCCCACGCGCTTGACGAGCGGCCCGGTCAGGATGCAGCCGGCCAGCCCGCCGGCCGAAAGCCCGGTGACGATCAGCCCGGCCCAGGTCGGGTCAAAACCGTCGGCGCCGAGGCGCACCGGGATATAGGCGAACATCAGCCCGTTGCCGATCGCGATCAGCGCCATCGACACGATGACGCTGGCAATGGCAATCAGCGGCGCCGATTGCGCGGTCTGTCGTGGGTCGGTTGTGGTTCGGTTCTTGTCCAGCATGCTTCCGCAACTTCGCCTACCGAAAGGCAAAAGACCGCCGTAAAAGCGACATGGCCAGACTTCCCTTCCCCCCTTGTGGGGGAAGGTGGATTGCCGCGAAGCGGCAAGACGGATGAGGGGTGTTCCAGCGGAGTGAGACGCTGGTGATTGCGGCCTTAGACGAGCGCGTTGGCCAAGCTGGAGCACCCCTCATCCGTCTCGGCGCTGCGCGCCGATCCACCTTCTCCCACAGGGGGAGAAGGGGAAGTCTGCTCAGCCCTTCGCCGCCTTGCGGATCGCGGTGGAGGAGAGCGAGGAGCGCGGGCCGTGGATGAAGGTCCAGGCCGGCGCCTGCATGCGGGCAAGCAGCGGCGCGTCGCCCTCGTCGACGCGGGCATAGTCGAAGGTTTTGGCGACCACCGACGACAGGAAGGAGAGCGTGGCGCCCGGGCGGTCGATGACCGCAATCGGGAAGGTCAGCACGATCTCGCGCCAGCGCTGCCAGCGGTGGAAGTCGCGCAAACTATCCGCGCCCATGATCCAGACGAAATCGACGCCCGGGTTGCGCGCCTTGACCAGGGCCAGCGTGTCGGCGGTATAGCGAACGTGCCGCGCCGCCTCGAAGGCGGTGACCTTGATCTTGGGGTTCCTGGCGATCTTTTCGGACAGCTCGATGCGCTCGGCGAGCGGCGCCAGTTCCCGCACGCTTTTCAACGGATTGCCGGGCGTCACCATCCACCACAGCTGGTCGAGCGCCAGCCTTCTCAGCGCTATCTCGGCGACCAGCGCATGACCGGCATGCGGCGGGTTGAACGAGCCGCCGAACAGGCCGACCGTCAGCCCCTTGGCGGCGTGCGGCATGCGAAAGTAGCGCGAAGGAACGACGGGCTCGGAAAGGGAGAGCATTGTGCTAGGCCCCCCTCTCTGCCCTGCCGGCCATCTCCCCCACAAGGGGGGAGATCAGATGGCGCCTATGCTTTCGCCAATCGCCGACGTTGCAAGCAGAGGACCGTCGGCGAAACAGCCAATCTCCCCCCTTGAGGGGGAGATTGCCGGCAGGCCAGAGGGGGGGGCCTGGGCGCAAGCTTCAGCCTCTTAAGGCAAGCGACATCAAGGCCTCACCTGCCCCGACCCGCGCACGCGGTATTTGAACGAGGTCAGCTGCTCGACGCCGACCGGTCCGCGCGCATGCATCTTGCCGGTGGCGATGCCGATCTCCGCGCCCATGCCGAACTCGCCGCCATCGGCGAACTGCGTCGATGCGTTGTGCAGGAGGATCGCCGAGTCGATCCCGTTGAAGAATTTTTCGACCGCTTGCGCATCCTCGGCGACGATCGCCTCGGTGTGGTGCGACGAGAAGGTCTCGATATGCTCGATCGCCCCGGCGACATCGTCGACCAGCTTCACCGCGATGATGGCGTCGAGATACTCCGTCACCCAGTCGGCGTCGGTCGCCGGGCTGGCGTCGGCGAAAGCCCTGATCACCTCGGCGTCGGCATGGATCTCGCAGCCGGCGGCGCGTAGCGCTTCCAGGATCGGCACCAGATGCGTGGAGGCCACCGCGCGGTCGACCAGCAAGGTCTCGGCGGCACCGCACACGCCGGTACGCCGCATCTTGGCGTTGACGGCGATCTCGACGGCCATGTCGAGCTTGGCCGAGCGGTCGATGTAGAGATGGCAGATGCCTTCCAGATGCGCGAAGACCGGCACCCGCGCCTCGCTTTGCACGCGCCCGACCAGACTTTTGCCGCCGCGCGGGATAATGACATCGAGATTGCCGCTCAAGCCTTTGAGCATCTCGCCGACGGCGGCGCGGTCGGCGGTCGGCACAAGCTGGATGGCATCCTGCGGCAGGCCGGCCACCTTCAGCCCTTCGACCATGCAGGCGTGGATTGCGGACGACGAATTGAGCGAATCCGAGCCGCCGCGCAGGATCACCGGATTGCCGGCCTTGAGGCAAAGCGCGCCGGCGTCCGCCGTCACGTTGGGGCGGCTTTCATAGATGACGCCGATGACGCCGAGCGGCGTGCGCACGCGCTCGATGTGCAGCCCGTTCGGCCGTTCCCATTCGGCGATGACGTCGCCGACCGGATCCTTGAGCGCGGCGATCTCGCGAATGCCCTCGGCCATCGCCTTGATGCGCGAGGGGGTCAGCTTCAGGCGATCCATGAAGGAACCGGACAGCCCGGCTTCCTCGCCATTCGACATGTCGATGGCGTTGGCGTCGAGGATCGCTTGCTCGTTGCGCAGGATGGCATCGGCCATGGCGACAAGCGCGGCGTTCTTGGCCTTGGTGGAAGCGACGGCCAACGGTCGGGCGGCGGCGCGGGCGCGGCGGCCGATATCGGCCATCAGCGCCACAGTGTCTTCGCCGGATTTTTCATGCAGCTTCAGCATGGTTCATCCCTCCGCTTGGTCGTCGGCCGATCTTCTAGTCGTCGGCCAATACTTGGTCGCCGCTGACACTTACCACAAGGTCGTCGCGATGGATCATCGCCGAGCGCGCCTCGTAGCCGAGCACATTTTCGATCTCGGCCGTCTTCAAACCCGCGATCCTTACGGCATCGGCGGCATCGTAGGCAACCAGCCCGCGCGCGATCTCGCGGCCCTCGGGCGACAGGATCGCCACCGTGTCGCCGCGCGCAAAATTGCCGCTGACGAGTTTCACGCCGGCCGGCAGCAGCGACTTGCCCGATTTCAGCGCGCCTATGGCGCCGGCGTCGACGGTGAGCCGGCCCGCCGGTTCCAATTGCCCGGCGATCCAGGTCTTGTAGCCCTTCACCGGATTGGCGCTCGGCTTGAAAAAGGTGGCGCGCTCGCCGCGCTCGATCGCCATCAGCGGCGACAACCTGGTGCCGGACGTGATGATCATCGCGGTGCCGGCGGCGTTGGCGATCTTGCCGGCATCGAGCTTGGTGCGCATGCCGCCGCGCGACAGCTCGGAAGCCGCCGCCCCCGCCATCGCCTCGATGTCCGGCGTGATGCGGTCGACGACGGGTATGAACTTCGCTTGCGGATCCCTGGCCGGCGGCGCCGTGTAGAGCCCGTCGATGTCGGAGAGCAGCACCAGAAGATCGGCGCCCATCATCGTGGCGACGCGCGCGGCCAGCCGGTCGTTGTCGCCATAGCGGATTTCCGAGGTCGCCACCGTGTCGTTCTCGTTGATGACCGGCACCGCCTTCATCTTGAGCAGGGTCGAGATGGTCGCGCGCGCGTTGAGGTAGCGGCGGCGCTCCTCGGTGTCGCCAAGGGTCAAAAGAATCTGGCCCGATTTAAGCCCGTCCTTGCCGAGCGCGTCCGACCAGGCGCCGGCGAGCGCGATCTGGCCGACGGCGGCGGCAGCCTGGCTCTCCTCGAGCTTCAGCGCGCGCTTGCCGAGGCCGAGAATGGTGCGCCCCAGCGCGATCGCGCCCGAGGAGACGACGAGCACCTCGGCGCCGGCATCGGCGAGCACCGCGATGTCGTCGGCAAGCGAGCTCAGCCAGTCGCGCTTCAGGCCTGTCGCGCGGTCGACGAGCAGCGCCGAACCGATCTTCACGGTGATGCGCCGGTATGATTTCAGCGATTTCATGGGTCTTATCGCCAGCGCGTGTCGACAGGAGCCGGAACGGCATCGCGCGACTCGGCGACCACCACCATCAGCGCGCGCAGTACCGCCTCGACGCCTTCGCCGGTGACGGCCGAGACAAGCAACGGCGCGCGGCCGGCGGCCCGTTTCAGCGAAGCCACCTTCTTCTTGCGGGCGTCCGCGTCGAGGATGTCGACCTGGGACAGCGCCACGATCTCGACCTTGTCGGTCAACCCGTGGCCATAGGCTTCGAGCTCGGCGCGCACCGTCTTGTACGCCTTGCCCGGGCTTTCCTCCTGCGCCGAGACGAGGTGGAGCAGCACGCGCGTGCGCTCGACATGGCCGAGGAAACGGTCGCCGATGCCCACCCCTTCATGCGCGCCCTCGATCAGGCCGGGAATATCCGCCAGCACGAATTCGCGGCCATCGATGCGGGCAACGCCGAGGCCGGGATAGAGCGTGGTGAACGGATAGTCGGCGATCTTCGGCTTGGCGGCGGTGACGGCGGCAAGGAAGGTCGATTTGCCGGCATTGGGCATCCCGACCAGGCCTGCGTCGGCGATCAGCTTGAGCCGAAGCCAGATGCTCAGCTCCTCGCCCGGCAGGCCGGGATTGGCGCGCCGCGGCGCCTGGTTGGTCGAGGTCTTGAAATGCTGGTTGCCAAAGCCGCCATTGCCGCCCTTGGCGAGCAGGAAGCGCTGGCCGACGACCGTCAGGTCGCAGATCAGCGTCTCATTGTCCTCGGCAAACACCTGCGTGCCCGCCGGCACTTTCAGCGTCACGTCGGCGCCCTTGGCGCCCGTCATGTTGCGGCCCATGCCGTGCGTGCCGGTCTTGGCCTTGAAATGCTGCTGGTAGCGATAGTCGATCAGCGTGTTCAGCCCGTCGACCGCTTCCACCCAGACATCGCCGCCGCGGCCGCCGTCGCCGCCATCCGGACCGCCGAACTCGATGAATTTCTCGCGACGAAACGACGTGGATCCGGCGCCGCCGTCGCCGGAACGTATGTAAACCTTGGCCTGGTCGAGGAATTTCATCGTCGTTTCAAGTTTCTGCTGATGTCCATGAGCGCTTGCTCTAAGGCATGCCTTAAACCAAGGCGGAGCCTAGGGCGAGGCCGATTTGCGACTAAAGCGCCGGATGCCCTTTTGCCAAGGACGCGGTAGCACTGTTGCGGGAGTGCTGGAGGGGCGCGGGTGTGAAGATCGTTTCCTACAACATCCAATATGGTATCGGCCTCGATGGCAGATACGATGTCGGCCGCATTGCCGATGCCGTGCGCGGCGCCGATGTGATCGCGCTGCAGGAAGTGACCCGCAACAACCCGCGCAACGGCGACCGCGACATGGTGGCCGAGATCAGCGAGGCGCTGCCCGATTATTTTGCCGCCTATGGCAGCAATTTCGAGGTCAATATCGGCTCGCGCCTGGAGAACGGCCGCGCCATCTCGACCTCCTTCCAACTCGGCAACATGGTGCTGTCGAAGACACCCATTCATCTGTCGCGCAATCTCCTTTTGCCGCGCAGCCGCAGCCTCGAGGCCATGAACTTCCAACGCGGCGCATTGGAGGCGCTGATCGAAACGCCGCTCGGCTTCATTCGCTTCTATTCCACCCATCTCGACCATCGCAGCCCGGTCGAGCGCCAGAGCCAGATCCGCTTCCTGCGCCAGCGCCTCCTGAACTATGCGCTGGAAGGCGGCGGCCTGTCGGGCATTCCCGAGATCGGCCTGCCGGACCTGCCCTATCCGGAAGCCTTCATCGTCATGGGCGACTTCAACATGCTGCCGGGCTCCGCCGAATATGTCGAACTCGCCGGCCGTCCGGACCATGAATTCGGCATGCCGCTGACCGCCGATCTCGCCGTCGACGTCGCCCAGCGTCTTGCCGTCGCCGACCTCGTCACCTGGGTCGACCCCGAGCGGCCCGAAGACCAAAGCCGCCACAAATGCATCGACTACATCTTCACCAGCGCCTCGCTCGCCAGATCGCTGAAGCGCCTGTGGTCCGATCGCGACACCGTCGGCTCCGACCATCTGCCGCTCTGGGCCGAACTGAGCTGAGCGCAATCTATCAAGTGCGCCCAAGATGGGTTGAGATTCAGGTCAGGCCGAGCCGAGAGTGGTGGCTTCCGAGAACCGGAGCGGAGCGTGCTTGAAGCACGTGAGCACCGGAAGCGCAGGAAGCCGCCACTCGCAGGCCGGCATCACCTGAATATCGGCCCATCTCAGAAGTGGACCCAGTTGCGGAGACTGGTCCACGTCTTCCTGTCCAGGCGATAACGCTCGACCGGCACCTGGCCGGCGACGATCGAGTTCAGCATGCCCTGGCCGGCATACTGGAAGCCGCATTTGTGGATGACCCGGCGCGAGGCCGGATTGATCACCCTGGTCGAGGCGTGCAGCACCTGGATCGAGGTGTTCTGGAAGGCGAGGTCGACCAGCGCATGCGCGGCCTCGGTGGCATAGCCGCGCTTCCAGTAGGGCTCGCCGATCCAGTAGCCGAGCTCCAGCCCGCGATCGGTGGTGTTGAGCCCGGCGCAGCCGACGAAGGTGCCGGTGCCGGCGAGGGTCAGCGCATAGACGATGCCGGCGCGGCGCGATGCGGCCATGGCGAGGAAGGTGCGCGCTTCCGCTTCGCCATAGGGATGCGGCATGCGGGCCAACATTTCGGCGACATGGCGGTTGTCGGCAAGCGTGACGAGTTGCTCGAGATCGCTCTCGCGCGGGGCGCGCATCACCAGCCGCTCGGTGGCCAGCACCGGGCAATCGATCGCGTAACTTTCGTCTTCGGTATCTTCCGCTTCGGCAACCATTTTAGTCCTCCAGGGCAAGAAAAATGAAAAAGGAGAGAGGGCAAGCCCATCTCTCCTGATCCTTTTCCTGGCCTGGCCAGACACCGGTTCCCGAGATGGGCGCCGGTGTTATGGTGCGGAACCGGCTACTCCGCTGCTTTGGTAATCGGGTTCACCGATACGTAGGTTCGGCCGTTGGCTTTCTTGTTGAAGGTGACCGCGCCGGCTTCGAGCGCAAAAAGGGTGTGGTCCGTGCCCATGCCGACATTGGTGCCCGGATGCCAGGTCGTGCCGCGTTGACGGATGATGATGTTGCCGGCGATGACGGCTTCGCCGCCGAACTTCTTCACGCCGAGACGCTTGGAGTGCGAATCGCGACCGTTGCGCGACGAACCGCCAGCTTTCTTGTGTGCCATTTGACTAACTCCGATGCGCCCTGAGGCGCTTGAATGGTCTTATGAACGCGTTCGCGTTCCGTTTCAAGTGCGCACCGGCGACGTTTGTCGCCGAGCCATCTTACTTCTTCGCCAGTTCCTTGGCCTGCTCGCGCCAGTCCTTGATCTGGTCGGCGCTGAACGGCATGTGCTCGTCGATCTTGGCGACATCCTTGTCGGTGAGCTTGGCGAGCTGCGCGAAGGTGACGATGCCCTGCTCGGCGAGATCCTTGGCCGCGACCGGGCCGATGCCCTTGATCACGGTCAGGTCGTCCGGCTCGCCCTTCGGCGCCTTGAACAGCGGCGCGGCCTTTGCCTCTTCGCCGGCGGCAGCCTCGGTCTTGGCTTCCTTCTTGGCCTTGGGCTCCTTCGGAGCCGTCTCGGCCTTCGCCTCGGCGGCGACTTCAGCCTTTGCCTCGGCCTTGGCTTCCGGCTTGGCGGCGGCCTTCTTCGACGGCTTGGCGCCACCCAGCAGGATCTCGGCGATCCGGACGGTGGTCAGAAGCTGGCGATGGCCGATCTTGCGGCGCGAATTCTGGCGGCGGCGCTTCTTGAAGGCGATGACGGTGCGGTTCTTGCCCTGCTCGACGACTTCCGCCGTGACCAGAGCGCCATCGACGAACGGTGCGCCGAAGGTGACATTCTCGCCCTCGCCATGCGCGAGCACATTGCCGATCTCGACGATATCGCCGACCTTGGCTTCGAGTTTCTCGATCTTCAGGAGATCGTTGGCGGCGACGCGATACTGCTTGCCGCCCGTTTTGATGACTGCGAACATTTTTTGCCTTTCGCTGTTCGGTCGGCCTCGATGAACCGCCTCGGGCGGTTCGGCCGTCTTTTTGTCAGTCTGCGGGTTCAAAAAACAAGCGGCGCGGAAGAGCTTCCACGCCGAATGCGGGCTGTCCCTAACCGAAGGTTGCGCCGGAGTCAAGGCAAGCGGCCTTGTCTTTGGAGAGGCCGCGAGCGGTTGCCGGCAAATATCGATCCGTCACGTCGCCGTCGCTTTTCGCGGAAGCCGGAAATCGGTCGAATAGGGCCTTGTAACCGGAGCGGTCAGCCGTTATCTAGTGCGCCGCGCCGGCAACGGCCGACCATGACCTCGCGGAGAGGTGGCAGAGTGGTCGAATGCACCGCACTCGAAATGCGGCATACTCGCAAGGGTATCGGGGGTTCGAATCCCTCCCTCTCCGCCATCTTGCTTCGCTCTCCGAGCTTCGCAGGATAAACATGATCCTTCGCCGGGATCGCTCGACTTAAAACGCCTCAGGTCCCAGACTGCGCGTCTCGATCGAACCATACTCCGGCCGTGAAGCAGCACACAGTCGCGTGACAAAAATCCGGCCATGGTCGATAGTCATATGATCTCAGGGGATCATCCTGCGGAGGGCCGTTTGACATGCGCTCTGGGTGGAACCCAACAGTGTCCGGTCGCTCTGGCGGCTTCATAACGTGTGGCAGCGTGGCCGGGCCAGCCATAGCGGCTGTCCTTGCAATTGCGTTTTCCCTTTCGCCTTCGCATGCGGAAGCTGCAAAGCATCGCCTGCCGAGCGACTACAAATGGGGCCGTTGCCTGCTTGTCGTGGAGGGCCAGACCCGCATATCCGGAAGATGCTCCTATCAAATCGAGAAGGGTGGCGATTTCAACATCCAGGGGCCCAAGCAGGTTTTTGCCGGCATCGACTATCCCGATCCGCATAGCGGGGCCGGTGAAATGTCCAAGGATTACTGGGCCGTTGTCTATAAGGACGGTGATTCCTGGGCAGGCTATTCGAACTCGGAGATCGACGAGACCCACGGCGGCGAAAGGTGGGAAGACCTTCGCCGCGAAGGCGCGTGCTACGTCGGGAAGGACGTCAAGATATGCCTTTGGCATTGACAGGGCAGAGCCCCGGGCCTTTGCCTCGCATTGGGCTGAGCCGGCGATCCGCCATCAACCCGCCACATCCGCCTCGCGGATGAAGTCCCGCAGAATTTCCATGTCCCAGGACAGCGGACGGTCGTCGCTGTAATGCGCGACGCGCTGGCGGATGGCGCGATAGATCGCATCGGTGCCCGGCGCCCGCGCGGCCTTGCCGGCCAGAAAATCATGCGCCTGCGCGGCTGCCATGAGTTCGATCGCCAGGATGTATTCGGCATTGTCGATCACGGCCAGCAGCTTGTTGGCAGCCACGGTCGGGTGGGCGAGGAAATCCTCCTGCAAGCCGGATGTGACGCCGCCATCCGTCGCCGCCGGCGCGGCAAGGCGCCGGTTGACGTTGCTGAGCGACGTGGCGGTGTACTGGGCGATCATGAAACCCGAATTGCAGCCGCCTTCGGCAGCTAGAAAGGCCGGCAGGTTGTTGACCAGCGGATTGACCAGGCGGTCGATGCGGCGTTCGCTCATGGCCGCGACCTGCGCGAGCGCAATCGTCAGGCCGTCGGCGATCTGCCCGAGCGCGGCCGCGACCGGATGCGCCTGCGAAAACACCTGAGGCTCCTCTGGCGTACCCGCCACCGCGGGATTGTCGGTGACCGAGGCCAGTTCGCGGTCAACCAGAAGAGCTGAACGCTCCAGCACCTCGCGCGCCGCGCCATGTACATGCGGCACCGCGCGCAGGCTGAGCGCGTCCTGCGTGCGGCTGCCCTGCGCGGCCGCGATCAGGCCACTGCCGTCGAGCAGGCGCCGCAGTGCGGCACCCACCGCCTGAATGCCGGGCGACGGCTTCATGGCCAGCACCGTTGCGTCGAAGGCCGCCATCTGCCCGCCGGCGGCTTCCAGCGTCAGCGCCGCCGCGGCATCGGCCCAATTGAGCAGACGCTCGGCGCGAACCAGCGCGATGCTTGTCAGGCCGGTGGCGCATGCCGTGCCGTTGACGAGGCTCAAGCCTTCCTTGGCGCCCAGCACCAGCGGCTCGAGGCCGATCTCGGCCAGCGCCTGACGGCCGCTCATCCTGCGCCCGGCAACAGTCGCCCGGCCCTCACCGATAAGCACCAGCGCGATATGGGCGTTGTGCGTCAGATATCCGGCCGACCCACGGGACGGAACATCCGGAACGCAACCGCGCTCGAGGAAGGTGAGCAGGTTGCGCACGATCTGAGGCCGCACTCCCGAATGGCCATGCGCGAAATTCGCCACCTGCACCGCAATGACGGCGCGGATGCTGCGCTCGGGCACCAGTTCGCCGACGCCGCAGGCGTGGCTGAGAATGATGTTGCGCGACAGCTTTTCCTGCAGTGCCGGCGCCACCACCTGGCTTGCCAGCGCGCCGACCCCGGTATTCACGCCATAGGCTCGAATGCCCTTTTCGACGAGGCTTGTCACGATGCGGTTCGCGTGCGCGATGCGATCCCAGGCGGCGTCGGTCAGCGCCAGGTTTTCGCCGTCGCCGACGCGCACGATGTCGCGCCAGCTTGCGGCATTGTCGATGATTATTGTCATTCGCAGATCCCAACATGCGGGTCTCACACCCCGCGGTGTCTCGCTTAAAGCGTCCCGATCGCGCCTTCTGTCGAAATTTCGCCGTGGGCGGCGCCAGAAGGGCGGAAATTTGGCGTAGCCTGATTACTCACCACTGTGGCGGTTCGCCGGCGGACAAGAATTGCCGGCAAAAGGCCTTGAGGATCGGTCGCAGTGAGATAGAAAGCCGAAGGTCGCCGGCGGGCACATGGCCCGCAGCGGCGCCAAGGCCGCGAGCACCTTCTGCAGGGTGCGACTCTGTCCTTCAGTTTTTAGGAATGTGATTAGCCGTCAAAGGCCGAGCCTTCTTAGCTGATCCTCCGGTATGGGATTGGATAGTGCTGCCCGGTAAGCGGCCTGACATTTGCTGAAGAAATCGCGGTGGAACATCTTCAACACGAGGCCGACTAGCGGAGAGAACTCCACCCAGAAAACATACCGAAGTTGGCCGATGGTGAGAGTAGTATGAAAGCCAGCCGGAAGCTCCGTTTTGGGGTCGATCTTGACTACCAATCCGCCGTGAGCAGCGAAACTATGCTCGCCGGTCAAGCTGGTATATTCAAGATAAGTTGGATCAGCATCCACAAAAAGCTTGATTGGGTTAAAGTTAGAATGCCCGGTTGCAAACCTCGCAATCGTGAGTGACCGCGGACCATTCGATTCCGCAATGTGGCAAGCCATAAGCTTGGCCAAATATCGAAACACGTCCAGGTATGGTTTAGAGCCTACGCGATAACGATCGAGACGAAAGATATTTTCCGGATCGTCTCCAGCCAGGTACAGGGCCTGCACGCTTTCGTGAAATCGAACAAACTCATGATCCGCTGGCTGAGTTCGATCTGAATTGCATTCACCGCAAAGCTTCGCTGAAAAGTGAAATTCTCGAGACTTGGGTCCTTGCGCAAGCCTCGGCGCACTTAGGCCATCGAAATGGCCAATGACCATCGAGCCTCGGCCAAAGATTGATCTAAGCACAGAGGCCTTTATCTTGTGCTCGCCGGTAAGACCATCGGTGGAACCACACAGGCAGCAGCAATTCGGCGAATAGGGTTCGAAGAACACGCCCACAATCGTTCTCTCTTAAGTGGGGCATTCCGGCTGCCCGTACCCCAACTAGTAGCGACAACGTGATTGTCCAAGTGGAGCCGATCCGCAAGCTGGCTCTGCGCTAACCAGAATACCGACGCGTCAACCTTGCGCTTCCGACACATGCGCCGCGATCGCGCTCAGGAAAATCTCGCCGAACTCCTTGAGCTTGGCGGCGCCGACGCCGTTCACCTCGGCGAAATCGTCAAGGTCGCGCGGGCGGCGCTCGGCCATGTCGATCAGGGTGCGGTCGGAAAACACCACATAGGCCGGCACCTGGCGCTCCTTGGCGAGCCGCAGCCGCAACGTCTTGAGCGTCGCCAGAAGCGATGCATCGACGCCCTCACCCTCCATGGCGGAGCCCTGCGCGGCGCGCTTCCTGCCGCGCGCGAGACGATCCCGGCCCTCGACACGATATTCGAACGCAACCTCGCCACGGCCGAGCGCGCGGCCGCTTTCCGAGATGGCGAGACCGCCATGGCCGTCGGGATCCGGCACCAGGAAGCCGCCGGCGACGAGTTGCCGGACGAGCGACAGCCAGACCGGCTTCCTGTGCACGATGCCGGCCTTGAAGCTGGTAAGCTTCTGATGGCCCCTGGCCAGCACCTTTTCGGTTTCATGGCCGAGCAGGATGTCGATGACATGGGCGGCGCCGAAGCGCTCGCCGCTCTGCGCGACGGCCGAAAGGATGATGCGCGCCTCGGCGCTGCCATCGGCGCGCGGTGCCTGGTCGAGGCAGTTGTCGCAATTGCCGCAGGCCTGCGCCTCCTCGCCGAAATAGCCGAGCAGCACCTGGCGCCGGCACTGCGCCGTCTCGCAATAGCCGATCAGCGTGTCGAGCCGGCGATGCGCCCGCCTTTTGTGCTCGGGTGCGGTATCCTCGTCGTCGATGAACATCCGGCGCGTACGGATGTCGCCGGCACCGTAGAGCATATGCGCTTCCGCCGACCGGCCGTCGCGTCCGGCGCGGCCGATCTCCTGGTAATACGCCTCCAGGCTGCCGGGCAGGTCGGTGTGGAAGACATAGGCGACATCGGGCTTGTCGATGCCCATGCCGAAAGCGATGGTCGCCACCATGACGACACCCGACAGGCTCATGAACGCGTTCTGGTTGGCCTCGCGCGCCTCCTTGCTCATGCCGGCATGATAGGCGAGCGCGTGCACGCCGTTCTTCTCCAGGAAGGCCGCCATTTCCTCCGTCTTGCGGCGCGACAGGCAATAGATGATGCCACTCTTGCCCTGGTGACGCTCGATGAAACGCAGCAGCTGGCGCTTGCTGTCCTGCTTGGGCTCTATCGCCAGCTTGATGTTGGGCCGGTCGAAGCCCAGCACCAGGGTTTCGGCGCGCCCGGCGAACAGCCGCGCTTCGATGTCGGCCCGCGTGGCCTCGTCCGCCGTCGCCGTCAGCGCGATGATGGGGACTTGCGGAAACAACCCGCGCAACCGCGACAGGTCCTCATATTCGCGTCGGAAGGCCGGGCCCCATTGCGAGATGCAATGCGCCTCGTCGATGGCGATCAGGCCGACATCGAGCCGCGACAAGGCTTCGAGCATCCGCTCCGTCATCAGCCGCTCCGGCGCCATGTAGAGCAGCCGCGTCTGCCCGGACGCGACACGGCGCCAGGCCGCGACATTGGCGTCGCGGTCGAGCGAGGAATTGATCGTGTCGGCGGCCACGCCGGCAAGGCGCAAGGCGGCGACCTGGTCCTGCATCAGCGCCACCAGCGGCGAAACCACGATGGTCAGCCCGCCCTTGACCAGCGCCGGCACCTGATAGCAGAGCGACTTGCCGGCGCCCGTCGGCATGACCGCCAGCACATGGCGCCCGGCCAGCAACGCCTCGATCACGCTCGCCTGCCCGGGGCGAAAATCGTCGAAGCCGAACACATCCTTCAGGACGCGCCGCTTGTGATCCTCGGCCCGCAGGCCAGCTGCCTGTGCCGGCATCAGGCAGGCACCTGACGGATAGTGGTTTTCGGGAGGATATGAAGACCGGTCAATGATTCACCATGCGATGCTTTGAAGTAGCGCAGCCGTCATCCGGCCACAACCGCGCTTTGCGGAATGCTTTCGCCTCGCGCCGATGTCGTCATCGAAAAGCCGTCGCTGGCACACCGGCTGGAGAGTTCCAGGTGCTATGGTTCCATGCAGCCCGCTGCTGGTGGCGGGCGCGCTCCGAAGGAACCCTCGCATGATCGACCCCGCCACGCTCGTCACCTACATCGCGGTGGTGCTCGGCTTCGTCTTCATCCCGGGGCCGGCCACACTGCTCACGGTCGCTCGGGCGACGAGCTCGGGCACGAAGGTCGGCATTGCCACCGGCGCAGGCGTCGCCGCGGGCGACGTGATCCATACCATCATGGCCATCATCGGCATCTCGGCCATCATCGCCGCCTCGGCGATGCTGTTCAGCATCGTCAAATATATCGGCGCGGCCTATCTCGTTTACCTCGGCATCCGCGCCATTGTCGAAAAGGCGCCGGCCGACCTGGCAGGCAGGACGCTGCCCATTTCCGCGGGCCGGGCCTTCCGGCAGGCGATCCTGACCGAAGTGCTCAATCCGAAGACCGCTCTGTTCTTCCTGGCCTTCCTGCCGCAATTCGTGCACCCGCAAGAGGGTTTCGTGGCGCTGCAGCTGATGACGCTCGGCATCATCTTTGTCCTGCTCGGGCTCTTCAGCACCGTCGTCTTCGCCGTCAGCGCGGGCGGCCTTGGCTCGTTCCTGCGCCGCTATCCGGCGGTGCTGAAATGGCAGGGCAAGGTGGTCGGCAGCATCTATTGCGCGCTCGGCATACGCCTGGCGCTGCAGCAGCGCTGAGATGTTTCAGCTAGTGCAATTCACCGCTTCCCGGAACCCGGCGAAATACCCTAAAGGAAATCGGCCCGGCAAGGCGCAAAACTGTCGACCAGCCGCCCTGCCTCCAGCGCCTTGACGCCATGCACGAGATTGGACGGCACGATGAAGCTGCTTCCCGTTTCGAGGACCTCCGATCGACCGTCGATGGTGACCTCGAAGCGGCCCTCGGCGACATAGCTTGCCTGCACATGCGGGTGCGAATGCAGCGCGCCGACGCCGCCCTTCTCGAAGGCGAACTCGACCATCATCAATTCATCGGTGTGCACCAGCACCCGCCGCCTGTTGCCGTCCGGCGTCGGCTCCCAGGCTTTTTCGCCCGCGTGGGAAAAGATATCGCTCATCGCGGTAACTTTCGTTGGACATTGGCAGGAAACGGTCATCGCGCCAGCCAGCCGCCATCGACCGGCACCACCGCGCCATGCATATAGTCCGACGCCGGCGCCAGCAGGAACACGGCTGCGTCGCCTATATCCGTGGGCTGGCCCCAGCGCCCAGCCGGGATGCGCCCGAGGATGGCGGCGCTGCGATCGGGGTCGGCACGCAAGGCTTCGGTGTTGTTGGTTTCGATATAGCCCGGCGCGATGCCGTTGACGTTGATGCCTTTGGCCGCCCATTCGCAGGCGAGCAGCCTTGTGAGGCCGAGCACGCCGTGCTTCGAGGCCGTGTAGGAGGCGACACGGATGCCGCCCTGGAAGCTCAGCACCGAGCCTATGTTGACGATCTTGCCGCGCCGTCCCGGCTCCGCCAGCACCCGCCTTGCGAAACCCTGGCAGAGGCGAAAGACCGTCTTCAGATTGACGTCCATCACCTCGTCCCAGTCGGCTTCGCTGAGCTCGACCGCATCGGCGCGCCGGATGATGCCGGCATTGTTGACGAGCCCGTCGAGCGGGCCGCTCTCGTCCCAGACCCGGTCGAGCATGGCGGCTGCCTCGGCGGGATCGCCGAGATCGGCCTTGACCACCTCGAAGCCACCTCCCTCCGCCGCGACCTTCCCAGCCGTGTCATCCATGGCCGAACGACCGACGCCGACGACCAGGCCGCCGGCGCGCGCGACCGACACGGCGATACCTTGCCCGATGCCGGTGTTGGCGCCGGTGACCAGGATGCGCTTGCCCGCGAGGCTGAAGGCGGAAAGATCGTTCAAGCTCGCCCTGCCCTTCGCCCGCTGCCGATCCAGGGATCGGCCGTTCCGCGCATGTGGCGGCGCCCCTTCACAGGCGATAGGCCTTCTTGGCAAGCCCGTAGGCCAACTCCCCGGCCAGTTCATGCGCCTCGTCCTCGCGCAGCCGATGCTCGCCCACCAGCCGCGCCAGGAAGGCGCAGTCGACGCGGCGGGCGACGTCGTGGCGCGCCGGAATCGAGGGAAAGGCCCGCGTGTCGTCGTTGAAGCCGACGGTGTTGTAGAAACCGGCCGTCTCCGTGGTCATCTCGCGGAAGCGGCGCATGCCTTCGGGGCTGTCGTGGAACCACCAGGCCGGACCGAGCCTGAGCGCCGGATAGACGCCGGCGAGCGGCGCCAGCTCGCGCGCATAGCTCGCCTCATCCAGCGTGAAGAGGATAACGGTGAGGTCGCGCTCCAGCCCAACGCAGTCGAGCAGCGGCTTCAGCGCCGTCACATAGTCCGTGCGGGTCGGGATATCGAAGCCCTTGTCGCGGCCGAACCGCTGGAAGACCGCAGGCGAATGATTGCGCCAGGAGCCCGGATGGATCTGCATCACCAGACCGTCGTCCCGGCTCATCTTGGCCATCTCGGTCAGCATCTGGGCGCGAAACAGCCGCCGTTCGCGCTCGTCGCCGGAGCCGTGCCGGATGCGGTTGAACAGCTCCTGCGCCGCCGCGTCGGAGAGATTGGCGGTCTCGGCGGTCGGATGGCCGTGATCGGATGAGGTCGCCCCGAATTCCTTGAAATAGGCGCGGCGCTTGCGATGCGCATCGAGATAACCGGCCCATGCGCCGGTGTCGCATCCGGTGATCTCTCCCAGCCGGTCCAGATTGGCCGAGAACCCTTCGAAGTCGGGATCGACCACGGCGTCCGGACGGTAAGTGGTGACGACGCGACCCTTCCAGCCGCTGTCCCGGATCATCCGGTGCCATTTGAGGTCGTCGAGCGCGCCTTCGGTCGTCGCGATCACCTCGATGTTGAAACGCTCGAACAGCGCCCGCGGACGATAGTCGTCGCGCTGCAGCAGCGCGGCGATCGTGTCGTAGGCGTGGTCGGCGCTGGCTGCGGTCAGCGGCTCGCCGATGCCGAACAGATGCTCAAGCACATGGTCGAGCCAAAGCCGCGTCGGCGTGCCACGGAAGAGGTGGTAATGCTCGGCGAAGCGCCGCCAGATCGCGCGGCCGTCACTCTCGATAGGCGCCCCGTCCAGCGCCGCCACGCCGAGCTCCTCCAGCGGCACGCCCTGGCTGAACAGCATGCGGAAAATGTAATGGTCCGGCACGATGAGCAGTTGTGCGGGATCTGGAAACGGCTCGTTGAGCGCGTACCAGCGCGGGTCGGTGTGACCATGCGGGCTGACGATGGGCCGGTCTTTCACGCCGGCATAAAGGGCACGGGCCAATGCGCGCGAATTCGCCTCGGGCGGAAACAGCAGATCGGGATCGGTCGGCGCGATCATCGAATAAAGCGGCTCCTCCAATGCACGTCGCCCGGAAGTGCGGAGCGGTTCCGGGGCAACGACATGCATCGGTAAAAACGCCCGAAGCGCCTCGCCGAAATCCGTTTCGGCGTAACGCGCTTCGGGGTCGGTATCGGTACGGCCGGGCAGGAATGATGTCAACGCGGTCGTCCAGCCGCCGCCTCTTGCGGTCGGCAAGCCGCCTCTTGCGGTCGGCAGGCCTCGGCCTTCTTGCGGCGGTGGGGAACAGGTGATACGCCGCGTGTGCTCCACCGCAAGGGACATCGACATGCCGCTCCACCGAAGCCCCTCAGCCGTTTTGGTGCCATGACCCGCGGCCGCCTTTCCGACAGCGCGCTGCCGTCCTTGCCAAGCGAGGTTTTAGTGCCGGCCTATGATCGGGCCAGCATCACCCCCGGCATCGTGCATCTTGGCGTCGGCGCCTTTCACCGTGCCCACCAGGCCGCCTATGTCGATGCCTGCCTGGCGGCCGGCGAGAGCGATTGGGGCATCATCGGCGTATCGCTGCGCAGCCCCGACACGCGCGATGCGCTCGCGCCGCAGGACGGGCTCTACACGCTGGCGATCAGGGACAGCGCCGGCGAGCAGCTTGAGGTCGTCGGCTCGATCCTGTCCTTGCTCGTCGCTCCGGAGAACCCTGACGCGGTGCTCGCCGCGCTGACCGACCCGCGCACCCGCATCGTCACGCTGACCATCACCGAAAAAGCCTATCTCAGGGCGGCCGACGGCACGCTCGACGGCGCGCACCCCGATATCGTCCACGATCTCGCCAACCCCGGATCGCCGAAGACGGCGCATGGATTTCTCGCCGAGGCGCTGGCACGCCGTCGCGCCGCCGGTACGCCGACCTTTACGGTCCTGTGCTGCGACAACCTGCCGGCCAACGGCGCCACGCTGCACCGGCTGCTGATCGAATATGCGAAGCTCCGGCATGCCGACCTCGCGCGCCATATCGCCGATGACGTGGCCTTCCCGTCTTCCATGGTCGACCGCATCGTGCCGGCAACGACGGACGCGGACCGGGCGCGCGTTGCGCGGCAACTTGGCCTTGGGGACGCCTGGCCGGTGATGACCGAGCCGTTCCGGCAATGGGTGATCGAGGACCGCTTCCCCGCCGGACGCCCGGCCTGGGAGAAGTTCGGCGTCACCATGGTCGAGGATGTCGGCCCGTTCGAGGACATGAAGCTGAGGCTGCTCAACGGCGCGCATTCCGGCATCGCCTATCTTGGCCTGCTCAGCGGCCACGCCACAGTCGACCGCGCCTTTGCCGATCCGTCGATCCGGCAGTTCGTGGACTTGCTGTGGGCCGAGGCCATCCCGACGCTGCCACAGAATGCCGGGCTCGATCCGATCCCCTACACGGCTGAGCTTGCCGACCGCTTTTCCAACACCGCGCTCGCCCACCGCACCGCGCAGATCGCCAATGACGGCAGCCAGAAACTGCCGCAGCGCATCGTCGCCTCCGCGCTTGCGAGGTTCGAAGCGGGTCTGCTGCCGGAGCATCTGTCGCTGGTTGTCGCCGCCTGGATCGCCGCCTGCGCCGCGCGCGGCAAGACTTTGCCCGAGGGCCACTTCACCGATCCGCTCGATACCGCCCTCGCCGACCTGTTCAGCCGCAACCTGCCGACTGCTCAGATGACGGCGGCCGTGTTCGATCTCGCCGGCTTCGCCAAGGGCCATCCGGAGCGGCAGAAATTGATCCAGTTTGTCGCCACGCATCTCGTCCATTTCAAGCAGGGCGGCCCAAAGGTGGCATTCGCCGCGCTCGGCATTGGCAATGAACCGCCAAGACCGGCTGAGTAGCTAGTTCCTCAACGCAGAAGTTTTGACCGGTTGGCTGGTGTGCGTTGGCAGATACCATGCCTTGGCGATTGGCCGGGACACCTATCGCGGTCGTCATCCACGGGCGGAGCAAGGAGCGTAGCGACGCGCGCAGACCCGAGGATCCATGCCGTGACTTGGAAGCGTTGCGGCGGTCCAGAATTCTGCACCGTTGCACACCTCGGTCCAGGTAACGGCATGGATTCCAGGGTCTGCGCGCGTCGCTACGCTCCTTGCTCCGCCCTGGAATGACGAGGTTCAGGAGCCTCCAGTTCGTCACCAGCGTTTGCGCTGAATACTCCGAGCGGACGTTGATAGCCTTGCCCGACAAGCCTGCAATCTTCAAAATCACTGTGTTGAGGAACTAGTCGCCCGAACCGTTCACGACCTGGCGCGCGGCATAGTCGACCGCGTTCGAATTCCAGAACAGGCGCACCGCTTTGCCGACCACGTTTGCGTAGGGGACCGTGCCCACGGTGAAGCGGCTGTCGGGCAGGCGGACTGTCCCCCAAACGAAAACGCGGGGCAGTGCCCGGCCTTCAGACCGCTGACAAACCCCGTCGATTTTCGGCGGGGTTTTGTTTTGTGGATAGATTGCGCTCGGCAAATAGATGTCAGGAGGCTGCCGCGGCGGATTGGCCTCATGCGAGGCTTGGTTTGGGTTTTGGCCAG
>NZ_JBWGIO010000022.1:0-88297 GCF_057784215.1 Mesorhizobium sp. CNPSo 4661
GGTTGAAAGCGCACCCGAGGCCCATGTCTGTTCCAGAGGGAAGGCCCGTTTCCTTTCCATCGCACAGCAATACATGCCATTCGAACACAGCTTCCGGCGTGTAAACCCCTGACCGCGAATTGGAAGAGATCCTGGCTGCGGCATGCATCCTCCACAGCGTTCCTGTCGCTTTCGACGCAATGACTGCCGATCGCTCTGAAACACGGCTTCATTCATAGGCCGTGCAATGGCAGACGTCGCCCCGACGCCTACTTCATCGGACGTTCGCCAAACGATTGTCCGTTACCTGCTTGATAATGTTGAAAATCCGAGCGTTTCGATAACGGAGGTCATCCGCGCCGTTAGAGAGAGGTTCCCGCTTTGCGAACTGACGGATTGGGAACTCGGCGATTACATAGCGCGAACCGCAATCGACGCGGGTTTTGCCGTGGAGTTCGATGCGGAGGTTCCCTGATCGCCGTTATCTATCTACAGCAAAAAGCTCGCTGCCGTGCCTATGTCAGGGCAAACTTCCGAACCGAACTTCGGTCTCACATTCCCGGTTCGCAGGCATGTGGAGGCGCGGTGAGCGGCTAGAAAATAACGGCATATGGAATAGGCCATAGGCGCCTGCCTACATCAATCCGATTACAATCCGCCGCTTCTCAAATGCTGGGCTAGGTATGCTGTGTAGTGAAGCCAACGGCTACTCAAACGTCTGGCTTGAGGCGCAAACCTGCCATTCCGCAAAAGACAAATGGGACGGGCAAGAGACTGGATCGGCTTCTTGAATCGATTTCGGCGAACTGGCTCGTAACCTATTGAAAAGTAACGATCATATTGGTCGCCGAGGGCGTGAGACTCAGAAGGAAAATCAATGGCTTACGGGATGGTTAGCCAATCCATATCCTTCGTATGATCTCGTATGGTCTGGCGAACCTAAGGACCAGGAGGAGGACTACTCTCTCCATGCACGTGCCTCTTCATCCACAAATGATCGATGACCCCTTGTCGATCGCGGCTGGGTTGGGGCCGGAAGCGGAAAGTCGGCTTTGGCCCCAGCCTGGCCGAGGTGGACATTCATCGGTTAACAAGCGGTTCCGTTCAAGCTCGCCGGTCGTACGCGGCTAGATCGATGTGCGGGCCGAGAGCGCGCCTTGTATCGCTAGGCCTGCTTCAATCAGGCCGAGGCGCCTTGCTTCATCCGACAAACGTCGAAGCTCCTCGTGCAGGGAAGGAGGTAGCCCGCCTGCGCCATAGGCCGCGAGCGCGCGGCCGCGCGCGCTGAAGAAGCTTGCCCAGGGCAAGGGCTCTGCCTTCGTGAACGCGTCGAGGCGCTCCGCATGACGGTCGGCGCCGGCCCAGTCCCGGCCAGCCAGACAGGCGTCGATCGCGTAGCGCCGGAACTGAAGATGATTATGGCTCACGGCATTCGACGCGAGGATTGCTTCACCTTCCTCAAGGGCGGCGCGCCGCGCTTTGGGATCGTCAGTGGCCACGGCCATGAGGCCGAGATACCAAGGGCCCAAATACGCCATCCCGGTGTGGCGGCTCATGAGCAGCGCCTTGTCCAGGTCGGCAATGGCCTGGCTGTTTCTTCCAGCGAGCCGGTGCACATCACCGCGAAAGGCCAAAGCTTCCGCCTCGAAACGCGGGGCCTGGATCTCGCGGGCGAGACCGAGGGACGCTTCGGCACTTGCCAGCGCCTTATCGAACTCCATCAATGACGACCAGGCAATGTAAGCGTTCATATGCGCGATCAGCTCGGCGCGCTGATGAACGATCTTCCGCGACGCTGCGATCGCCGCCAGTGCCTCGCCAAGCAGGCCGTGGATGTCGCCGATATAGAGGCTGGTCGCCACGACCATCGAGCGATTGGCGACCGCAATGCGGCCGAAGCCGTTGCGTTCGGCAATTTCGACGCATGAGCGATATTGGCGATGCGCGCTGAGCATCTGGCCGCGCATATAAAGGGCATCGCCGATACCGCCCATCGATGCAGCCTCGACCTCCGGCAGCCCTGCCTGCTGCGCGAGCTCAAGGCTGCGCCTGTGCTGCTTCAGGCAGCCATCGATGTCGCCTCGCGGAAACAGCAGGTTGCCATGGAGGAAGTGCGCGCGGGCGGTTTCCTCGCCCAGCCCGGTGCGTTCAGCAATGCCTTCGACGGCCTGCACATCCGCGAGCGCGCCGTCGACATCGTCGGCAATGCGCTTGACCGCCGCCGCGCCGAGCAGCGCCCTGCAGCGCTCGCCCTCATCGTTTGCAGTAGCCAGCGCCTCGCCGTATGCGGCGCCGGCCTCACCGGTGCGGCCGAGGCTCAGCAAAATGTCGCCGCGATAGCACAAAAGCGCGGAGCGGGTTTCGCCTTGGTCGGTCAGTGACAGACCGCGCTCAACCAATTCCAATGCCTTGTCATAGCGATAGGCACGATTTTCGCTACCGGCAGCTTCAAGGAACGCCTGGGGTGCGGACTTGTCCTCGGCTCGTTCGAGATGCTCGGCGCGCAGGATCGGATCGCGCTCGATAAACCATTGCGCCGCGCGGCGATGCAGCGCGTGGCGCTCCGCGCGCGGTAGGGACAGATAGGCGCCGTCGCGCATCAGCGCATGCGCGAACAGAAGGTCGTTGCCGACGGGCTTTAGAAAGCCGCGCCGGATCAACGACCCATAGTCCTGTCCGCTATTTCCCAGCAAAAAACCCAGGGCGTCGGGCGCAAAGAGCTGGCCGAGCACCGCGGCGATGCGCAGCGTATGCCGGTCGCCGGGTGGCAGCATATCCAGCCGGGCAAGTACGACACTGTGAATGGTGTCGGGCAAACGGTCCTGTCCGAGGTCGCCGCCGCGAAGTAGCTGTTCGAGAAAGAGGGGATTGCCACCCGCCCGCTCGACGCAACTGATGGCAAAGACATCGGTCGGAGCAAGGAACCGGCCGGCAAGAGTCAAAGCCTCCTGACGATAGAGGGGCCCCAGATCGAGCGTGAGCCTTGGCCCCCCGCCGGCGCGGATGTGCCGGCGGTCGGCAGGTTCCTCTTCGCTGCGCGCCGTGGTTACGACGAGAACCGGACTCTCCATCGCCGCTGCCGCAAGCGCATCGACCTGCGCTAGTGTCTCGTCGTCCGCCCATTGGATATCCTCGACGATCATGACGAGAGGCCGGCGAGCGGCTGCACGCGTGACAAACTGCAGCAGCGTCTGCTTCAGACCCTTGGCGCGCTCGGCATTGTCAATCGCATCATAGGCCGCCCGCTGGTCTGCGGGCAGGGAAAGCTGCAACAATCGGCGAAGGTGGACCTCCAGGGCGGCATCGACAAGACCGCTGTCGACGGCGATCCGAGGATCCTCGACGAAACCTTGGACGAGCGCGCGGATCGCATTGCGTTTGCCGCCGGCGCCGAAGTCGAGGACGAGGCCGGTGTGGCATTCAAACCCCTGCTCGGCGGCAAGCCGCTGAAACTCCTCGACCAGCCGGGTCTTGCCGATGCCGGCTTCGCCGCGGACATGCACGACAAGTCCCCGCCCGGTATCGAGGCACGTCTTGAGGGTGCCGGCAAGCTGGGCCAGTTCGGCCTGTCGGCCGACGAAAGTGGTTCTGGTGATCCCCTCGGACGAGAGGCCTGTGGGCCGCCAGGCTTCGATCGGCTTTTCAGAGGCCCGAGCGACAATGGTGCGGGGCTCGGCGCGCTCGACAAGCTGCGCGACCGACCGATGCACCGCGTCAGACAGCAGCAAATCGTCGGCGTCCGCCGCTCCTGCAAGGACGCCCGCGAGATGCATGGCGCCGCCGGTTATGGTGACCGTCTCCGCGCCGCGCTGCTCGAACCTTGTGACCAGGATACGGCCGCTCGCCAACCCGATCCGGGCAGACGGGATACGCTCTTGCGCCACCCGGAGCGCCCTCAGTATCTCAAGGCCGGCCCGCAATGCGCGTTCCGGATCGTTGCCGTGGGCGACAGGCAGGCCGAAGGCGGCAATGGTGGTTCCCCCCAGCTGCCTATCGACCATGCCTCCGTGGTCCACGACGGCGCCCCGCACGATGTCCGCGAAGCGGCCGGAAATGTCCCGCTCGCGCTCCGGATCGTCGTCATCCGCGAGAACCGACGGGTCGCCCATTTCGACAAACATGACGACGAGCTGACGCAGCTCCGATGCCGGCTCGGCAGGCTCGATCGCCACCGTGTCCGCGCCGAGGGTCAGCGGCTCTGTGCTCGGAGGCCGAGCTCTTTCTCCAAGACCGGCAGCGCCGGACCGCCCCTGCTCCCGCCGGCGCTGCTGGATCTCCTGGTAAAGCTGCTCCGTCTCCGCTTCGGGCCGCACGCCAAGTTCGCGCTGAAGGATTTCGCGGCAGACATGGAACTGCCGCAGCGCCGCCCCGATCCGGCCCTGCCGGACATAAAGTTGCATCAGTGCCCGATGGACATTTTCCTGCAACGGATCGAGCGGCAGAAGACGCAGCGCCAGTTCCAGCGCCCTTGCCGAGGAGCCGGAGGCCAGATTGTCGCTCAACAGTGCCGTCAGCGCTTTGACCGCCATCTCATTCAGATGCTGCCGCGTGGCCGCGAGCCAGTTTTCGAAGGCCGGCGCCTTCGGATTGAAGGCATCCATGAATGCCCCTTGGTAGAGCGCCACCGCCTCCTCGTGCGCTTGCGGCGCTCGCGCCGCCATGAGCTGCTCGAAGCGGAGCGCGTCGACGTCGATGCAATCGGCGGCAAGGACGACCCCCTCCACCGAAGCTCCCGTCAGTTCCTGGTCGTTCAACCCGAGGACCTTGCGCAGCACGAGAAGCTCCTGGCGCAGGCTGGCGCGCGCCTGGACCTCACCGCGGTCCTCCCACAGCAAAGCGGCCAGCTTGTCACGCGACTGTGGGCGGCCTTCGGCCATGGCGAGATAAGTCAGCAGCGCCTGCGCCTTTCGCGAGGCAATTGCGATCTGTCGGCCTTCCCGCGAGAAGACCTGAAGGCCACCGAAGGTGCTGATGCGGATCTTCGCCATCGCGTCTCGCCCTGCCATTGCAGAATAGAGGTGCGGATGGACGGACAAAAGATGGCGGCTCGTTTTTGACGAAGCTTTGACGCTCGCCACGACTTTCTTTGACGGCGCCCCTCTAAACCATCCTCCCAACGGACCGGCGGATCGTCGGCTAACCCGACGGAGGATGCAATGCAGCTCGATCAGGACAAACTCAACGCCTTCCTCGGCAAAATGCTCGACGACATCGGCGCCGCGATGAATGCATCGCTGGTGCAGCTGGGCGACAAGCTCGGCCTTTACAAAGCGCTCGCCGCCTGCGGTCCGATGAGCCCGTCGGAGCTCGCTGGACGGACGGGAACCGCCGAACGCTACGTCCGCGAGTGGCTGGCCGCCCAGGCAGCGTCCGGCTACGTCACCTACGACGCTGCGTCGGCCAAGTTCTCGATGGCGCCGGAGCAGGCGACGGTCTTCGCCGACGACGACAGCCCGGTCTTCATGGCCGCGCTCGGCGACATCGTCGCCGCCACAATCCTTGATGGCGACAAGATCGAGGATGCCTTCCGCACCGGCCGTGGCGTTGGCTGGAACAAGCGCCATCCTTGCCTCTTCTGCGGCACCGCGCGCTTCTTCCGAACCTCCTATCTGCATCACTTGGTGCAGGAATGGCTGCCGGCGCTGGACGGCGTCGTCGAGAAGCTCGAGCGCGGCGCCATTGTTGCCGATGTCGGTTGCGGGCATGGTGTGTCGACACTGCTGATGGCGAAAGCCTTCCCCAACTCGCGCTTCTTCGGCTTCGACGCCCATCCCGGATCGATCGAGGCCGCGCGCAAGGCGGCCGGCGCTGCCGGGGCCACCGATCGCGCGACGTTCGAAGTCGAGAGCGCCAAGTCCTTCACAGGCACGAACTACGACCTCGTCTGCTTCTTCGATTGCCTGCACGACATGGGGGATCCGGTGGGTGCCTTGAAGCATGTGCGCAAGACAATCGCGCCAGACGGCACCCTGATGATCATCGAGCCCTTGGCCGGCGATCGCCTGGAGGACAATCTGAATCCGGTCGGCCGTATCTACTACGCGGGCTCGACCATGGTCTGCACCCCAACATCGCTCGATCAGGAAGTCGGCCTCGCGCTCGGCGCCCAGGCGGGCGAAGCCAGGCTGCGCGAGGTGGCGAAGGCCGCCGGCTTCCCCCGCTTCTGCCGCGCTACCGAGACACCTTTCAACATGATCCTCGAGGCGCGGCCCTGAGGCAGTTTGCGAAGCAAATCCACAACGCAAGGAGAAGACCGATGACCAAATCGAAGCAAGTGCTTGCCGCCGCAGTGCTCGCCACAATGGCGAGTGTTCCAGTCGTCGCGATGGCGGATCAGGCCCCCAGTGAAGCGCCAGTCCGGCAGTATCTGAAGGCCTGGAACGCGCGCGACGTCGAAGCGATGCTGAAGACGTTTTCGGACGATGCAGTGGTGATCCTCCCCGCTCAGGCGCCGATCAGCGGAACGCAAAACCTGCGTGGGCTGCTGTCGACTTTCGTGAAGAGCTTCTCGGCGCCGGGCGCGACCTTCACGCCCGGTCAGTTCACGGCAAATGGCTCGGTCGCCTATTTCCTTTGGCAGGGCGACACGCCATCGGGACGCTATCCCTTCGGCGCCGACACCTTCGTGGTGCGCGACGGCCACATCGCCTATCTGACGCTCGCCTTCGTCGCCGAACCGAAGCCGGCCAAGAACTGATCCCGCCGGGCGGGCCGACTCCCGGCCGCCTCGCCTCTTCATCGGCCAATTCGGGCGAGCCGGCGCCAAAGCCGGCTCGTGGCAACAAGGAGGAACACAATGAGCAGCCCGGCACCGGTCCTTCAAACGCCGCCATTTGTCGGTACACGCTATACGGATTTCTGGAATGAGGTACTGGTCCCGAAATTCATCCGCTGGAAGCACATCGTCGTCGACGGCCTGGCGCAGCACAGCGCGCAGGTCTTCCCTATGCTTGAGGTCGGCCCCGGCGATAAGGTGATCGATGCCGGCTGTGGTTTCGGTGACACGACGCTCGAGCTTGCCAGGATTGTTAGGCCTTCGGGCTCGGTCACCGGACTCGATTGCTGCAGCGCCTTTCTCGACCATGCCCGCAACGATGCGGCGCGCGCGGGGATCCGCAACGCCGTCTTTCTCGAAGCGGACGTCGAGACCTATCCGTTCGAACCAATCCACGATTTCTGCTTCTCGCGCTTCGGCACGCAGTTCTTCGAGGATCCGGTCGCCGGCCTTTGCAATATGCGCGCTGCCCTGCGGCCCGGTGGCGTGATGACGATGATCGTCTGGCGCGACCTTACCGAGAATCCGTGGCTGTCGATCCCGAGGGATGTCGTCCTTCGCTTCCTGCCGCGGCCAAGCGAAAATGCCCGGACCTGCGGTCCCGGCCCATTCTCGATGGCTGACCAGCACGTCGTCAGGCGACTGCTTGAAGGCTCCGGCTATAGCGAAGTTTCCTTCGAGCGTATCGACGCCGAGGTGCATGTTGGCCGTGACCTCGAAGAGGCTGTCGAATTTCAACTTGCACTCGGACCAGCCGGCGAGGTCTACCGGGAGGCAGGAGACGGAGCGACCCACAAGCGTGCGAGCATAACCGAAAAGCTCAAAGCCGAACTCGAGCAGTATCTGACGCCCGAAGGCGTTATGATGAACTCCAGTTCATGGAAGGTCTCAGCGAGGCGCTAGCGCAAAAGTGCCAGGTATTCTGTCGCTAAAGGTCGCCTTTGCCCGTCTCAGCAAATCGCAAAGCTGACTCCTATGGCTGGTTTGCGGCGTAAAGCAGCCGTTCGCGTCGCGGAAAACCTGGCGTTTCCAAATGTGGGGAACACGGTAACGCTTGGCGGTTCGAAATCTTCGACACCCCAATAACGCCTCAGGCGACTCTGAGATCGCAAGGAAAATCGCTAGGGGTTAGTTTTGGTTGGAACTGAAGGAACGGATCAGCGCAGCAGGCGGCCTGAACGGTCGGATCACACAAGGCGTGCTGTCGCTTGGAGCGGGAGGCGATGAGAGGTTACGCAACCGCCCGGACAGACGAGGTTTGTCTGCGCCGCCGTTCCTAGGAATAGATGCTGTCGTAGAGTGGCTGGATCAGCTTCTTGAATCAACTTGGGCGAACCGCTTCGTAACCCATTGACAAATAACGGTTATATTAGCCGCTGAGGGTGTGAGATTGCAAAAGAAAATCAATGGTTTAGCGGATGGTTAGCCAACCCATATCCTTCGTATGATCTTGACCAAGACGAAGAGTGATTGGAAGGCTATCCCCTGTCGCGGCTCAAGGATGCGCCCGGCGATCTGGTCTTGGTGCCTCGGCAGGCACGGCGGAGATCGGCCGGGCCTCGGTTAGAAAAGACAACACGGCGGTGGGTACCGTTGCGGAATTGAGCTCATAGATGCCGCAACGCGATATGAGTCTTCTCTTGTCGACTCGTTTCCCCAGAAAGTGCCAGACGGTGCGGGTGGCGTAGGGCAAATTGTTGTTTCGCCACGATATGCCCATCGTGACGCCCCGCAGGTAGCGCCGCTGGTACGTCTCGAACGGCATGAGGATCGTTTGTCCAAAGGTCGGTGCCTCGCCGCGTGTCATTTCCGTCAAAAAGATGCGCTCGTGCCGATACGCCGCGAGCCCCGTATAGCGTGAGCGCTGCACGATGCCGTTTTCGGTATCTTCGATGCGCTCAAGCGTTGAAACCAGAATTTGTCCGCCACTCTCGCGCAAGTGAGCGCAGGCGCAGACGATCCGACCAGGCCAGGACAGCGACGTGTGCCATGCCTGGTAGAATCCGAGATACGGCTCGAGTGCATGCAGGTCGCCCGGAAAGGCGTCCGCCAGGGGGCCCGCAAGGTCGGCTTGTCGGCGCCGCTCGCCCAATTTGCTGCGGAAAACGCCCGGAGGAAGATCGAAATCGGCCGGTTCGAGGCCAAAGGCTGCCGCGATCGTCAGGAGATTATGGGCGGAAGGAAGGGTTCCCGCATTGAGGTAGCGGTTGAACTGCTGCCGGTTGATACCGATGGTGCGGCACAAATCGGATACCGATCTGTGCGTGCTGCAGGCGAGTTTCAGGTTGCTGCCGAAATTGGCCCATGGCTTGCTCATGGAGACAGTATAAACTCGCTTAAAAACGCTTCAAGCGACGAAATTGCGTTGCCCCGGGCTCCGCCTAGTATCGGCCAAAAGGCTTCACTCCAAAGGGGAACCCAATGAGCGCTTCCAGCAGATTGTCGAGTCTCTCACGCCGTGATCTTCTTCAAGCGGGGATGGCCCTGGGCCTCGTCGCGGCCGCAGGCTCGCTGGCATCTCCGGCCGCGGCGCAAACGCCCGTGCGCGGCGGAAAGTTGCGGCTGGGGCTCGATGGCGGCGCCTCCGCCGATACGCTCGACCCGGCTCTGGCGTCCGCCAGCGTCAATTTCGTGATCGCGCATTGCTGGGGCGATACGCTGGTCGAATCCGACCCCAAGACGGGCGCGGCGGTTCCCTCGCTGGCCGAATCCTGGTCTCCGTCGGCCGACGCCAAGGAGTGGACCTTCAAGATACGCAAGGACGTTCGTTTCCACGATGGCAAGGCGTTTACCGTCGCCGATGCAGTCGAGACCTTGCGCCGCCACGCCGGGAAGAAATCGCAATCGGGCGCTCTCGGCCTGCTGTCGGGGATAGACCGCATCGAGGAACGGGCGGGCGACATGGTGGTGACGCTGAAGGAGGCCGACGCTGACTTGCCGCTGATATTTACGGATTATCATCTTCAGATCCAGCCAGCCGGTGGCGTGGAAAAACCGGCGGCAGCGATCGGCACCGGCCCCTACAAGCTGGTTGCGTTCGAGCCGGGCATTCGCGCCTCTTTCGAAAAAAATACCGACGACTGGCGCCAGGACCGCGGCTACGTCGACAGCGTCCTTATTACGGTGTTGAATGACCTGACCGCCCGAGCCAGCGCGTTGCGCTCCGGTCAGGTCGATTTCATCAGCACCGTCGAACCCAAGGTCGTGCCGTTGCTGAAGCAGGTTCCGGGTGTCGAGATCCTGCGCACTTCCGGCAAGGGGTTCTATTCCTTCCTGATGCATTGCGACACAGCGCCCTTCGACAACAACGACCTGCGCCTGGCGCTCAAATACGCGGTGGACCGTGAGGCCATCCTCAAGCGGGTTCTTGGCGGGTTCGGGTCAATCGGCAATGACTATCCGGTCAACGCCAACTATGCGCTCGCGCCTACCGATATAGAACAGCGCAAATACGATCCCGACAAGGCTGCATTCCATTTTAGGAAGTCGGGCCATCAGGATCCAATCCTGCTGCGCACTTCCGAGGCGGCGTTTCCAGGAGCGGTCGATGCGGCCCAGCTTTTCCACTTGAGCGCGGAAAAGGCCGGCATCAAGATCAATGTCCAGCGCGAGCCGAGTGACGGCTACTGGTCGGAAGTCTGGAACGTCAAGCCGTTCTGCACCTCCTTTTGGGGTGGCCGTCCGACGCAGGACGCGCGCTATTCCACGTCCTACGTTTCCAACGCGCAGTGGAACGACACCCGCTTCAAGCGGCCCGACTTCGACAAGATGGTGATGCAAGCACGCGGTGAACTGGACGAGACCAAGCGGCGCGTACTCTACCGTGACATGGCGCTGATGGTGCGAGATGAGGGCGGCTTGATACTGCCGGTGTTCAACGACTTCATCAACGCCTGCACGAGCCATCTCAAGGGTTTTGTTCCCGATATTGGCAACGACTTTTCCAATGGCCGCATCGCCAGCCGGGTCTGGCTGGAGGCTTGAACCGGAAAATGATGGTGCCTTTCCGGCGGCAGGATAACGTGCTTGCCGCCGCGTGGAGCTTTGGTGGTTGATCGCATGACGAACAGGAATTTCCGTGTCATTGAAAATGAGTGGATCGTCCTGAAGGACGGCACCCGGCTCGCCGCGCGCATCTGGATGCCCGAAACCGTTCCTGGCGGGGTGCCGGCGGTGCTCGAATTCCTGCCTTATCGCAAACGCAACGGCACCGCCGCGCGTGACGAGTCCACCTATCCGGTCTTCGCGGCGGCCGGCATCGCGGGCGTGCGTGTCGACATTCGCGGTTGCGGAGAATCCGACGGCGTGATCGATGGCGAATATACCGCGCGCGAGCTTGCCGATGCGATCGAGGTCATCGAATGGATCGCCACGCAGGACTGGTCGAACGGCAATGTCGGCATGATGGGAATTTCCTGGGGCGGGTTCAACGCGCTTCAGGTCGCGGCCCTCAAGCCACCAGCCCTCAAGGCCTTGATTTCCCTGTCGTCTACCGTCGATCGCTACAATGACGACATCCACTACAAGAATGGCGCGCATCTGTCGGCGCAATTGTCATGGGCGGCGACGATGGCTGCCTTCCAGTCGCGGTCCCCCGATCCCGATCTCGTCGGAGAACGCTGGCGCGACATGTGGCTCGAGCGCCTGGAGGGCGAGCCGTTCTTCATGGAGGAGTGGCTGTCCCACCAGCGCCGGGACGACTTCTGGCGCCACGGTTCGATCTGCGAGGACTTTGACGGTTTTTCTGTTCCCGCACTGGTGATTGCCGGATGGGCCGACGGCTACCGCAACACGCCCTTGAAGGCCGTCGCCGGGATGCCGGAAATGGCCTGGGGCCTGATCGGTCCATGGGTGCACAAATATCCGCATTTCGCCTATCCGAAGCCCCGCGTCGATTTTCATGCCGAGGCGATTTCATGGTGGCGGCATTGGCTGTGCGCGGAAGACAACAAGGTGGAGCATACGCCGAGGCTGCGTGCTTACATACTGGACGGGCCGCGACCCGATCGCCGGCGCGAAACCGACCCGGGCTATTGGGTCGCCATGGACAGATGGGACGTTCCCGAGACACTCGCCCTCATGCTGGACGCTTCGGGCAGGCTCGCCCGGAGCGCTTCATCGCATGCTGAAGGGAAAGTCCTCCTGCACTCTCCTCAGGATACCGGCACCGCTGCCGGAGAATTCTTCCCGCACAGGCCGGATTCGGAAATGGCCGGCGACCAGCGGGTCGATGATGCCGGGTCGATCACCTTCGACAGCGCCGTCCTTGCTGAGGAATACGTCGTGTTTGGCCAGCCGCTCGCAAAGCTGTCGCTTTCCAGCGATGCCGATTTTGCCAACCTTGCCGTCAGGCTCGTCGACGTCCATCCGGACGGTGCGGCGACGCGCGTCAGCTACGGCGTACTCAACCTTTCGCATCGCAACGGCAATGCCGAACCACAGCCCCTGAAGCCGGGCGAGACAGTCGAGATCGAGTTGGTGCTCGATGTGTGTGGCTACCGTTTTGCGCCCGGCCATAGTCTGCGCCTGTCCTTGTCGAGCGCCTATTGGCCAACGATCCTGCCGCCGCCCTGCGACGCAATGCTGACGATGGACCTTGCCACGCTGCGATTGGAACTGCCGCTGCTTGGCGAGCATCGCAGGGTCGAAATCCCGCAGCCAGCCGATCCCGATCCCCTGCCCCGTTACGAAGTCCTGACAGACGGATCATCGGACCGCTCTGTTGAACGCGATCTGCAAAATGGCGTGACGCGCTACCTCGTGCACGAGGACACAGGTCTTAGCCGCCATCCGGGCAACGGCCTGTGCACGCGCGACATCCGGCAGGAGATATGGTCGATAGCGCCCGATAACCCGCTGTCGCTGACGGCAGAGATCCGCTGGACGTGCTGTGCCGAGCGGGAAGGCTGGCGAACGCAGAGCCACTGTACCACGCACCTCTCCTGCACGGCGACCGAATGGGTGGTTACGGAGCGGGTTGAAGCACTGGAGGACGGGAGCAAGGTGTTCGAACGCGAGCGTAGCGCTCGCATCCTGCGTGACTGTATATAGGGTGCGCACAGGGGCCACTGCCTGCCGACAAATGGCCGTAGCATTCCGTACGCGTCATCGTCTCGTCATTTCGGCAAAACAAGGGATGCGTCGAAGCACAAAATACCGCGTGCTCTTCGTGGTAGAGGACCTGGTATTGCACGCTTGCAACTTTGATGTCGAAGCCACCTATCCCAATGTCTATTTCGTTTTCCGCCACGGCCTTCGTTGGGGCGCATAATCTTGAGATCCATCTCGATTTCCGGCGCAGCTTTTGAAAGCTCGGCAATTGCGTCGGCCAGTCGGAAATTTGGGTCGGTCGCCAGGCAGTCGACAATGCCGACGCCGACCTTTCTCGCCAAAGCGCTTCTGACACGCGAAAGCCGGGCCGAACCGGCGTCCAGCATCCCGGTGATTTCCGTGATGATTTCGTAAACCCGCCGCCCTTCCTCCGTCAGTGAAAACCCGCGACGCCCCCGTTCGCACAACTTCACGCCGAGCCGCTGTTCAAGCGCCGTCAGATGGTTGGAGATCGTAGGGTGGCTAAGCGACAGTTCCATCTGAGCTGCAGACATGCCGCCGTTGCGGACCACGCTTTCAAAAACGCGAAACAGATGGAGATCGGACCCCGATATCTTCATGAAAGCAGATTGCGCCAAACGTACTGGTTGGCAATTCGGGGCAGACGCGGGTGATGCAGCGTGCAAACGGTCATGTCCCCGGGAGGCGGCCGACGTTGTGATTACCCTGCTGGGTAACAAACGGGTGCCCGTGCCTGCCTTCTTTCCTCACTCGCCGCCACCAGGGTATTGACGCTGAAACCAAATCCGGATTTGATGATACGTGGATACAAAAATACTTTCCGGGGTGCCAAGTGACAGCAGCCTTCTCCATTGAGCCACGCATGTCCGCCACTGCAGAGGAAGAGGCATACAGCCATCTTCAGCGGGCGCTTCGCCTCGGTCGTTACAAACCGGGTGAACGGCTAGTCCCTGAAGAAATTGCTGCCGAGATCGGCATGAGCCGCATGCCGGTGCGGGAAGCCTTTCGGCGCCTGGCATCCGACGGGCTGGTGGTCCTCCGTCCTAATCGGGGATGCGTGGTCGCGGGCCTCACTGTCGATGAGCTTTTCGAGATTTTCGAGATTCGCTCGGTTCTGGAGGGGCTAGCTGTCAGGCTGGCGATGTCCCGGATCGATGAGGAGGAGTTCGAGGAACTCGACCGCCTGCTCGAACGCATGGAGCGTGCGGGCCAGAGCGGAGGCGGCGACTGGGTCGTCCGCCACCAGGAATTCCATGGCCGCATCTGTGCGTTGAGCCAGAGGCCTAAGCTGATCCACCAGATATCGGCGCTGCATGTGGTCATCGAGCCTTACATGCGCATCTGGTTCGACGATTGTGACAAACCGCTTTCCGCGCGCGAGGAGCATGCCGCCGTAATCGCTGCCTTGCGCTCGGGCGACGCACATCACGCGGAACAGGTGATGCAGGAACATGTTCTCGGCACGGCGCCGCTGCTGGCCGGGTTCGTGAGTCCCAGCCGGTGACGAAAGCCGGCCGGGCAGAAGTGGCCTCGAACCGGCAATGCGGCCGGGCGCGGGAAGAGTTGAATCAGCCTATCAAAAAAAGGGGAACCAAATGAAATTCAATCGTTTTGCCGCCGTTGCGGCCGCACTCAGCATGTTCGGCTTCATGCACACCGCATTGGCCGAGGACGCGCCCAAGGCCATAACCATCGCCACGGAGGGCGCCTACGCGCCGTGGAACTTCACCAACGCAGACGGCAAGCTCGACGGACTGGAGATCGAACTGGCCAACAATCTTTGCGAGCGGATGAAGGTCAAATGCACCATCATCGCTCAGGACTGGGACGGACTTATTCCTTCGCTGAAGGTCGGCAAGTTCGATGTGATCATGGCCGGCATGTTCATCACGCCGAAACGCCTCGAAACCATAGATTTCACCCAGCCTTATGCGGTCGATCCGGGTGGATTCGCCGTTGCCAAGGACAGCGAGCTTGGCAAGCTCGGTATTTCCGCGGAGAAGTTCAATCTGGACGACGAGGCTGCTTCCAAGGCCGAGATCGAGAAATTGAAGCCGCTGCTGAAAGGCAAGGTGGTCGGCGTACAGGCGGCCACGATGATGCTCGATTTCGTCAAGAAATACTTTGGCGACACGGTGGAAATCCGCGAGTACAAGACCACCGAGCAACATGATCTCGACCTCGCCGCCGGCCGCGTCGACGCTCTTTTTGCGCAGCGGACGGCGCTCGCCGCGACACTCTCAAAACCTGAATTTGCCGATTACACCCTAGCCGGACCAGGCTTTGTGGGCGGCCTTTTCGGCCGTGGAACCGGTGCGGGGCTGCGCAAGGAAGACACCAAGCTCAAGGAGATGCTGAATGCGGCAATCGACGGGGCTATAGCCGACGGCACCATCAAGCGTATCTCGGAGAAATGGGTGAAAACCGATGTGACGCCGATGAAGTAGGCGCGGGCGGACCTGCCCGGCGGAGCGGCGCGAGCCGTTTGCGTCGGGCAGCGCGCTGAAAGGCTAGGACTGACATGACCAATCTCCTTCATCTTTTGGGTTTTCAACAGGGCGGCTGGGGAGCCGCTCTGCTCGCCGCATCCAGTGTTACGCTTGCACTGTCCGTTCTCGGCTTTATCCTCGGCGCCGCCTTCGGCGCCACGGCTGCGGCCGGTCGCCTCTCGTCCCGCCGCGTCCCGGCCTGGCTCGCCCATGTCTACGGCACCGTATTTCGCGGTGTGCCAGACTTGCTGACGATCTACCTCCTCTACTATGGCGGCAGCATCGCCCTGACGCAGATCGGCACGTTTTTTGGCAGCGACGGCTTCGTCGGGCTGCCGACGTTTGCAACCGGTGTCCTGGCGATCGGCATCATATCGGGCGCTTATCAGGGAGAAGTCTATCGCGGCGCCTACCAGGCCGTGGATCGCGGCCAGTTCGAGGCTTGCAAGGCGCTCGGCCTGTCTCGATATCAATCGTTGCGCCTTGTCATCGCGCCGCAACTGATGCGCCACGCGCTGCCGGGCCTCGGCAATGTCTGGCAGCTGGTGCTGAAGGACTCGGCGCTGATCTCCGTCATCGGCCTCGTCGAACTGATGCGCCAGGCGCAGATCGGAGCGGGTTCGACGCGAGAACCTTTCATCTTCTATATTGCCGCCGCCGCGCTCTACTTCGTCATCGCCGTCGTGACCGCTTCCGTCTTCCGTTTTAGTGAGGCGCGGGCCTGGAGAGGCATGGTTCACGCGTGATCGACTTCGCCTTCTTCCTCAAAATCCTTCCCGTCCTGCTTGCCGGCCTGCCATTGACCCTGCAGCTTACAGCAGCCTCGATGGCCGTCGGTTTCGTCTTGGCTTTGCTGCTGGCGCTTGCCCAACAGGGAAATCGCCGGATCGTGATATGGCCCATCCGCGCCTTCGTTGCAGTCTTTCGCGGAACCCCTCTGCTGGTACAGATCTTCCTCATCTATTACGGCCTCGGCCAGTTCCGTCCCACGCTTCAGGCAGTCGGCCTCTGGTGGTTGTTTCGCGAGCCCTACTGGTGCGCCATCGTCGCTCTCAGTCTCAATGAAGCTGCCTATGGAAGCGAAATCCTGCGCGGCGCGATTAAGGCTGTGCCGCGCGGCCTGACCGAGGCCGCTACAGCATCCGGCATGTCGAAGCTGCTCACGCTGCGCCTGATTGTGCTGCCTCTGGCCCTTCGCAATGCGATCCCGAATTACAGCAACGAGATCATCCTGATGGTCAAGGGCACGTCGCTTGCGTCGATCATTACGCTGATGGAGATCACCGGGATCGCGCAAGGGCTCATTTCCCAGACCTATCGCGCCGTCGAGGTGTTCGCGGCTGCCGGCGCGATCTATCTCGCCCTTAATTTCGCAATCATCTCGGCGCTGAACGCGCTGGAAACCCGGCTGACGCCCTATCGGGTCCGCGCATGAAACATGACCGGAGCATCATCAGGATAATTGGCGACATGGGCTGCGCCGACAGGCCGAAACGATCCGTTGCCGTGCTGCGTTACGCGATAGTGGCCACGTCGCATCCATTACACCAAGGGATACAAAAACAGAATGCGTGATTTCCAGTTTCCAGGGCGCTCGCCGGTCCGTGCCACGCAAGCGGTCGCAGCGACATCGCACCCCCTGTCGACGCTCGCGGCGATCGAGATGCTGCGCACCGGCGGCAATGCCATGGACGCGGCGGTCTGCGCCGCCGCCGTGCAAGGCGTGGTTGAGCCGCAATCGACCGGCATAGGCGGCGACTGTTTCGTGCTCTACTGTCCGGCGGGAGAGGGCGACGTGCTGGCCTTCAACGGCTCCGGCCGCGCGCCGGCGGCCGCGACCGTCGACTGGTATCTGAACAGGGGCTTCAACGAGCTTCCCAAACAGGGGCCGCATGCGGTGACCGTGCCGGGCGCCATCGATGCCTGGTGCCGGCTGCTTGAGGACCACGGCAGCAAGGACCTTGCCGAGGTGCTGGCGCCTGCCATTCATTATGCCGAGAACGGCTATGTCGTGCACGACCGCGTCGCCTTCGACTGGGCCGACCCTGAGATCGACCTTACCGCGGACGAACATGCCGCGCGCATCTTCCTGCCCGGCGGCAAGCCGCCGAGGGCCGGCGACGTCCACCGCCAGCCGGAGCTCGCCGCCACTTTGCGCATCATAGCCAAACAAGGCCGCGCCGGTTTCTACGAAGGCGCGGTCGCCGACGACATGGTGCGCCGGCTCAAGGAACTGGGCGGGCTGCATTCACACGAGGATTTCGGGGCGACCAAGGGCGACTATGTGGCGCCGGTCAGCACCTCTTACGGGGGCTACGACATCCACCAGATGCCGCCGAACAATCAGGGGCTGACGGCGCTGCTGATGCTGAATGTGCTATCGGGCTTCAAGCTCGGCGGGCTCGACCCCAACGGGGCTGAACGGCTGCATCTGGAGATCGAGGCGGGGCGGCTCGCCTACCAGGACCGCGACCGCTATGTCGGTGACCAGGACCATGGTCCGGTGCCGATAAAACAACTTCTGTCCGGCAGCTATGCCGACCGGCTGCGCGCCGAGATCGACCGCGACCGCGCCATGACGCATCTGCCGAAACTGGACCTGCCGGGCAGCGACACGGTCTACATCTCGATCGTCGACCGCGACCGCAACGCCGTCTCCTTCATCAACTCGACCTATTATTCCTTCGGCAGCGGCGTCGTCGGGCCGAAGACCGGAATCGTGCTGCAGAACCGTGGCGCGAGCTTCCGCCTCGACGCTGCGCACCCGAACGCGATTGCGCCCGGCAAGCGGCCGATGCACACGATCATGCCCGGCATGGCGACGAAGAACGGCCGCGTGGTGATGCCGTTCGGCGTCATGGGCGGTGGCTACCAGCCTTTCGGGCATGTTCATCTTCTAACCAACATGATCGACTTCGGCATGGACCCGCAGCAGGCACTGGATGCGCCGCGTGTGTTCCACAATGATGACACTGTGGAGGCTGAGCGCAACGTTCCCGATGAGGCGATCAAGGGCCTCCGCGAGCGCGGCCATCGCATCGTCGAGCCGCATCAGCCGCTCGGCGGCGGCCAGGCGGTACTGATCGACTGGGAAAAGGGCACGCTGACAGGCGCCTCGGACCCGCGCAAGGACGGTATGGCGTTGGGATATTGATGGCAGGCGGCATCACATCTGTGTGTCGCGGCTGGATTTTGACGGATTGGAACGACAGTCGATGACCATGACCAGCAACGCAAATTCGCAAGGGCTTTCACGCCCGCTCGCCGCCGGAGCCGATGACGCGCCGGCGATCCTGGCGCCTGACCGGCCCACCCTCACCCACGGCGGACTGCGCGGGCTTATCGGCGCCACGGCGGCGGCGCTGCATGCGCGCGGCATCGGCCGGGGCGACCGGGTGGCGATCGTGCTGCCGAACGGGCCGGAGATGGCGACAGCCTTCGTCGCTGTGGCGGCGAGCGCCTCGACCGCGCCGCTCAACCCGGCCTATCGGGCCGACGAGTTCGATTTCTATCTCACCGATATCGGCGCCAAGGCGATCCTCGTCTCCGCCGACGAGAGCGGCCCGGCGGTGACGGTGGCCGAGCGCCTCGGCATCGCTGTGCTGCGGCTGATCGTGCCGGCGGGAGCCCCGGCCGGCAGCTTCGTCATCGAAGGGCCGGCGGTGGGGCCGCAGGCGGCGGCCGACATGGCGCAGGACGATGACATCGCGCTTTTGCTGCACACATCCGGCACCACGTCGCGCCCCAAGCTGGTGCCGCTCAGCCATGCCAACATCGCAGCCTCCGCCCGCCATATTGGCGCCACGCTCGGCCTGACCGCCGATGACCGCTGCCTCAACATCATGCCGCTGTTCCACATCCATGGCCTGATCGCCGCCGTGCTGTCGTCGCTGGCAGCGGGCGGCAGCATCTACTGCACGCCGGGCTTCAACGCGCTGCGCTTCTTCCAGTGGCTGAGCGACGCCAGGCCGAGCTGGTACACGGCGGTGCCGACCATGCACCAGGCGATCCTGCCTCGCGCGGCCCGCAATGCGGAAGCGCTGGCGGCGGCGCGCCTGCGCTTCATCCGCTCGTCCTCGGCCTCGCTGCCGGCGCAGGTGATGGGCGAACTGGAAGCAACCTTCGGCTGTCCGGTGATCGAATCCTACGGGATGACCGAGGCCGCCCACCAGATGGCGTCGAACCGGCTGCCGCCGGGCCTGCGCAAGCCGGGCAGCGTCGGCGCCGGCGCCGGACCGGAGGTGGCTGTGATGGCGCCGGACGGACGGCTGCTCAAAGCCGGCGAGACCGGCGAGATCGTCATTCGCGGACCCAATGTCACGGCAGGCTACGAGAAGAACCCCGATGCCAACGCCACGGCCTTCGCGCACGGCTGGTTCCACACCGGCGACCAGGGCGTGCTCGACGAGGATGGCTATCTCCGCGTCACCGGCCGGCTCAAGGAGATCATCAACCGTGGCGGCGAAAAGATCTCGCCGCTCGAGGTCGATGACGTGCTGATGGACCATCCGGCGGTGGCGCAGGTGGTCACCTTCGCCATGCCGCATGACAAGCTCGGCGAAGAGGTGGCGGCAGCGGTGGTGCTGCGCGAAGGCATGAACGCCAATGAGAACGATATCCGCACTTACGCAGCGACGCGGCTCGCCGACTTCAAGGTGCCACGCAAGGTGCTGATCCTCGAAGAAATACCCAAGGGTGCGACGGGCAAGCTGCAGCGCATCGGGCTAGCCGCCAAACTCGGGCTTTGACGATGAAGATCACCATTTTCGGCGCCGGCGCGATCGGCGGCTATCTCGCCGCCAAGCTGGCGATCGCCGGCCGCACCGACCTGTCGATCGTCGCGCGCGGCGCGCATCTCGAAGCGATCCAGGCAAACGGCCTGCGCCTGATCGAGGACGGCCAGGAATCGGTGGCACCGGTGAGAGCCGCCGCCAAGGCCGAGGAGCTCGGCGTGCAGGATTGCGTCGTTCTGGCGCTGAAGGCCCATTCCCTCACCCCGGCCCTCGACCAGATCGCGCCGCTGCTGGGGGACGGCACCGCGGTCGTCACCATGCAGAACGGCGTGCCGTGGTGGTATTTCCATGGCGTGGGCGGGCCGCTCGAAGGCACCAGGCTGAACGCGGTAGATCCGGGCGGTGCGATCTGGCAACGGATCGGGCCACAGCGTGTCATCGGCTCGGTCGTCTATCCCGCCGTCGAGGTCGACGCGCCGGGCCTCATCCGCCATGTCGAAGGCAAGCGCTTCTCGCTCGGCGAACCCTCGGGCGAGAAGAGCGAACGGTTGACGGCTCTGGCCGAGGAGCTGGTCAAGGCCGGCCTGCAGGCGCCGGTGCGCGAGGATATACGCAATGAAATCTGGGTGAAGCTGTGGGGCAACCTGTCCTTCAACCCGATCTCGGCGCTGACCGGCTCGACGCTGGCGGCGATCGTCGCCGACGACGGCACCCGGGCGCTCGCCCGCGCCATGATGCTGGAAGCGCAGGCGATCGGCGAAAGCCTCGGCGTGCGTTTTCCGATCGGGGTGGACCGCCGCATCAAGGGCGCCGGCGATATCGGCGAGCACAAGACCTCGATGCTGCAGGACCTGGAACGCGGCCGCCCAATGGAGATCGACGCGCTGGTCAGCGCCGTACAGGAACTCGGCCGGCTGACGGATCGGCCGACCCCGGCGATCGATGCGGTCTCGGCGCTTGTAAAGCGGCTGGCGGTGGAGCGCGGGTGTTATGGCTGAGACGGGACGCACTGTCCCTGCATAACAACCGAATGGCCAAGCCAGAGACGAATTCAACGCTCCAGAACGACGACAGGACATCGCCCAGGCTGCGGGGGGCCAATGCTTACGGCGTCTCCCCTGCCACGGTTCGACCTCAACAGCCGGTTACCATTCGACCCGATCGGAGAATCACGTCGCATCTGCCGGCGCACAGGCTGGCCGCACCGGACAACGCCAACTTTGAGGAACAAGCCGACCCTCGGTCATCAGCGGCGCGGAGCTCTGCGGAACGGCGCATACCTTGAGTGAACCGCCTTTCATCGGCGGAAGATGCGGTCCCTCAGGGCGCGGCAAGTCGCCTCGTGAAGGCTTTCAGTATCGACAGCAGTGACTTTCCTCAGACAAAGGTGCCAACCTGCGCGACGCAATCCCTGCCAAATCGCAATCCTGTCACGAACCAATCCCAGATCTCAATAGTTGGCCCGCACACGTGCCGCGCTCTTGTCCGCGAAGGCGGCGAGTCGAGCACGTGCTTCCGGCTGCGTATTCACCACACCCGCGACGACGGCCTCGGCATAAGCGGCGTCCAGCGCGGACATATTCTGCATGTGGCTCACAGCGGAGCAAATTGCAAAGTTGGACAGGGGCAGGTTCTGCGCCGCCTTGCGGGCGAGTTCCAGCGCCTTCTCGAAGCTTGACCCTTCGACGATATACTGCGCGAGCCCCAGATCGACCGCTTCCTGGCCCTGATACACCCGGCCCGTCAGCATCATGTCGATCATGCGCGACTTGCCCACCAGATCGGCAACGCGGATAGTGGCGCCGCCGCCGGTGAAAAGTCCGCGTTGGCCTTCAGGCAGCGCAAAATAGGTCGTCTTGTCCATCACCCGGATATGGGCAGCACTCGCCAGTTCCAGCCCACCGCCCACAACGGCCCCGTTAAGAGCCGCGATGATCGGCACGCCGCCATATTCCATCTTGTTGAAGGCCTCGTGCCAGCGCAGGCAAATATGCATGAAGTCCGCTGGGCTGCGGTCAGCTTGATGATGTTCAATCAAATCTAGCCCGGCGCAAAAATGGTCCCCCGCCCCGGCCAGCACAATCGCGCGTACACCCGCGCGAGGAGCTGTGGAAAAAAAGTCGACCAGTTCTTCGATCGTATTTGAATCCAGCGCATTGCGCTTGGTCGGACGGTTCAGGGTTACGACCCAGACCCCCCCGTCGTGGGCCTCGATGGCAAGGTTCTCGTATCGGGTGATGTCGATTTGGATGGCCATGTTACGGTCCTGTTCCAGAGGTGAAGATGGGTGATTGTTCTATTCAGAATCCGATATCCAACAGGCTTGCGGCGCCGTCCATGACGCGGGCTCGCTGAAGGTCGGCCTCGTTGAGAATGTGTTGGGCGTAGAACCGGGCCGTGGCGATCTTGGCAGCCATGAACTCGGGATCTCGACCGTCCTGCAGTCCCGCTTCAGCGACAAGGGCCGAGCGTGCCAGCTGCCAGCCCGCGACAAGATTGCCAGCCAGCATCAGGTAGGGCACGGCGCCTGCATAGGCGGCGTTCAGCTCCGTTGGCCTGACCGCGACCAGATGGGCAACGACGGACTCGAATGCTTCGCGTGCGCAAGACAGTTGCGCTGCGATTTCTTGCGCGGCGGGCGAGCCTTGCCGAAGAGCGCTTTCTGTTTGAGCTATCATTTCAGCGATGCGTCTCGCCGTTGATCCACCGTCTCGAAGCGTCTTGCGGCCCAGCAGATCATTGGCCTGGATGGCCGTTGTGCCTTCGTAGATCGGCAGGATTCGTGCGTCGCGGTAAAACTGGGCAACGCCGGTTTCTTCGATGAACCCCATGCCACCATAAATCTGTACGCCGGTTGAGGCTGTCTGGAGGCTCATTTCGGTGCAGAAGCCCTTGACCAGCGGTACAAGAAATTCGGCTATTGCCAGAGCTTCCGTTCTCAGTTCCGGCGTTGCGGCAAACTGCGCACGGTCCTGCCATCCGGCGGCAGAGGCGGCAAGGGCCCGGCACCCTTCGGTCGTGGCGCGCATATGCGCCAGCATCCGGCGGACATCCGGGTGACGGATAATGGGAACCGCCTCAAAAGAGCTACCATCCACTGGACGGCCCTGGATACGGGTCTTCGCGTAAGACAGCGCCATTTGATAGGCACGCTCTGCTATCGCGACCCCCTGAACACCTACGGCGAAGCGGGCCGCGTTCATCATCGTGAACATGATTTCCAGCCCGGCGTTTTCGCGGCCAATCAGAAAGCCGGTGGCGCCTTCGAATTCCAGCATACACGTCGGGCTCGCCCTGACGCCGAGCTTGTGTTCGATGCTTTGACAGAGGAGTGAATTTCGCGCACCAGGTTCGCCACTTTCGTCCACCAGCAGTTTCGGCACCAGAAACAGGCTGATCCCCTTCACGCCCTCGGGCGCGCCAGGCGTTCGGGCAAGGACGAGGTGGATGATATTCTCGGCCAGATCATGCTCGCCATAGGTGATGAAGATTTTTGTACCGGATATCTGATAGGTGCCATTCGCCTGGCGTTCGGCCCTTGTCCGTACCAAGGCCAGATCGCTGCCCGCCTGCGGCTCGGTCAGATTCATGGTGCCGGTCCACCTGCCGGAAACCAGCTTGTGCAAATAGGTCTGTTGGATTTCAGGCGACCCGAAACGGAGAAGCGCCTCAATGGCGCCATCGGTCAACAGAGGGCATAACGCAAAACTCATATTGGCCGCGTTGATGATCTCTGTGGCGGCGGCGGCGACAGACCGGGGCATGTCATGCCCGCCGAATTCCGACGGGTGCCGCAACCCTTGCCAGCCCATGCCCACGAATTTGTCATAGGCCTCACGAAAGCCGGGCGGCGTTTGAACTCGACCTCGGTCACAATGCGAGCCGATGCGGTCGCCTGCTGCATTCAGCGGCGCGATTTCCTCAGCACAAAATCGGCCGAACTCTTCGAGGACCGCTGAGGCCGTCTCGAGATCACTGCCCGCATCGCCCGACCATGGCGCGATATGGGTGATGTTGAACATCAGGTCCTTGACGGGTGGTACAAATGTCATGCCTGAGGCCCCAGGTCACGGGCTGCCGCCCGCAGAATGAACTTCTGGATCTTGCCTGTCGCGGTTTTTGGCAAAGGGCCGAACACCACCGTTTTCGGCGCTTTGAAATGGGCGATATGGGCGCGACAAAAGGCAATGATTTCCGCCTCGGTCACGCTCGCGCCCTCGCGTAGTTCGACAAAGGCGCATGGGCTTTCGCCCCATTTCGGATGCGGACGGGCCACCACGGCTGCAACGCTGATCGCGGGATGTCGGTATAGAACGGACTCGACCTCGACCGATGAGATGTTTTCCCCGCCTGAGATGATCACATCCTTCAGCCGGTCCCGGATCTGAATATACCCGTCTGGATGCACCACCGCAGCATCGCCGGACCAGAACCAGCCAGACTCGAAAGCCGCCGCGGTGGCGGTCGCGTCCTTGTAATATCCCCTCATCACCGTATTGCCGCGAATGGCGATCTCACCCTGTGTCAGCCCATCCCGCGGCACATCCACGCCAGTCTCTCGGTCGACCACGCGGATGTCTTCGACCATCGGAAAGGCGACGCCCTGCATCGCTTGTTTTTCAGCTCTTGCTGAAGCAGAAAGGGCCTCCCATTCGTCCTGCCAAAGGCATTGGGAAATATGACCGTAGGTTTCAGTCAGTCCGTACACCTGCATCACATTCAGTCCCATTTGCGCGGCCTTCTCCAGGACTGCGGGCGGTGGCGGTGCACCTGCGGTCATGACCTTGATCTGGGGATTGAAGGGCTGCGCGGAAGCAATCCGGCTGTCGCACAGCATCTGCAGCACGATGGGGGCAGCTCCCATATGGGTGACGCGGTGCGCCGACATGGCTTCCAGCAATTTGCCAGGCGAGGCATCGCGGGTAAAAACCATGTTGGCTCCGACGATGGCCATCGACCAAGGATGAGTCCAGCCGTTGCAGTGAAACATGGGCACGACTGACAGGTAGGTCGGGTGCTGCGGCAAGGCCCATGCGGCAATCGTCCCCATCGCCATCAGATATGCGCCGCGGTGGTGATAAATCACGCCCTTCGGCCGCCCCGAAGTGCCCGAAGTATAATTCAGCGCCAGCGCCTGCCACTCATCCTCGGGCAGCTCCCACCCCATGGGAGGATGAGCCGCCAGATCCTCATAGCTGCGTTCCCCGAACCCAGCAGAAGCCTGTGCCTGAGCATCGACGATATCAACCACAGGAAGCGTGTTGTCATTCAATCGAAAGGCTTCACGCAGCAGGGGTGCGAAGGCTGTATCGGCAATCACCAGCGTCGAGTCCGAGTGCGCCAAGATATAGGCGACGGTTTCCGGCTCCAGGCGGGTGTTGATCGTATTCAACACGGCCCCCAGCAAGGGTACCGCGTAATGTAGTTCGAAGAGCTCGGGAATGTTTGGCGACAGCACCGAAACCGTGTCCCCCCGCCCCACGCCCAAAGCCGCCAGCCCCGCCGCGACCGAGCGGCAGCGACCGCCAGTCTGTGCCCAGGTGCGCCTTATGTCGCCATAAGTCACCGCGGTGCGCCCGCAGTAGACCAGCTCGGCCCTTTTCAGGAATGACAGTGGAGACAGGGCCACGTAGTTGGCGTCATCGCGGCGGGCGGCGTCGTAGTGCTGTCTCATGCTCTGATCCTATGGCCAAGGTCCCGGCGTTACAGAAAAGGCAACTCTACGAGCTTGGCGGAAACCGGCCCCTGGTCGCGCAGCACCTGCACTGTTTCGCCCGCTGGCACGCCTGCGTCGATCAGCGCATAGCCGATGTTGGCTTTTAGGCGCGGCGACCAGACGCAATTGGTCATCATGCCGATGCGCTGGCCGTTGCGATTGATGTCCTGGCGGCGGAAGCCCAGGGGAGAAGGGGCATTGCCTTCCAGTACCAGACCGAGCTGATGGCGTTTCACACCCTCCGCCTTGATGCGGCGCAGCGGCTCGATACCCACGACGTCATCGGCGACATCTAGGTCCACGTATTTGCCCAGACGCACCTCGAACGGATTGGTCGCTTCGTCGGTATCACCACCGACCGACACAAGCCCGCTTTCGGTGCGCTCCGCCGTGGCAGGAGCGCCCGGGCCGATGCCCCAGGGCTGGCCCGCCTCCTTGAAGATGTTCCAAAGCTGAGTGCCCCGGGATCCGTCTTTCAGATAAATCTCGAACCCGCCTTGCTTGGACCAGCCAGACCGCTGGACGGCCACCGGAATGCCTTCGATTTCGGTCTCCTTGAACCAGAAATACTTCAGCTGTCGAACCCAATCGCCCAATACATGGGCCACGACATCCTCGGCTTTCGGCCCTTGCAGCGCCATGGGGGAGACGTCAGGCTCGCTGACCTCGACGATCAGGCCACGTTCGGCAGCAATGGCGCTGGCCCAGAACCAGATGTCGCTGTCCGCAATCGATAGCCAATAAAGGTCATCCGCCAGCTTCAGCAGAATCGGATCGTTGATGATTGTGCCCCTATGGTTGCATAACGGCACATATTTGCCCTGACCGACTTTGCAGCTGGACAGATCGCGCGGTGACAGGATCTGCGCCAGGCGGCCCGCATCCGGCCCTTTCAGTTGCACCTGGCGCTCCACGCCGACATCCCATTGAGAGACGCCGTTGATAAGTCGCCAGTATTCCGCCTCCGGATCACCATACGACGTAGGCATGATCATCCGGTTATAGATGCTGGCCGCGGTCATACCTTCGGCGACAGCCGAGGCATAAAACGGTGACGGCCGCAATCGCGCCGTTGGGAAAACTGAAAACATCGGCCCCTCCCTCGTGGTTGGCAACCAATGATCCCGCTGGCGGGGTTTCGTCAAAGGACGTATTAGGGGAGGACGCCTATACAAAAAGTTATGGCTGTGTTTTGGAGCGTGCTATGAACCGTCAGCTCCCGCCTCTGACATGGCTGCGCGCATTCGAAGCTTCGGCCCGCACGCTCAGTTTCACCCATGCCGCCTCCGAATTGCACATCACGCAAGCCGCGGTATCCAAACATGTGAAATCGCTGGAGCACTATCTGCACCATGTGCTGTTCATCCGCCGCCCGCGCGGCCTGGAGCTAACCAAATCCGGCGCCGCCTATCTGCCTAAGGTGCAGGATGCGATGGAACGGCTTGCTATCGGTACGCGCGAGGTGTTTGGCCAGCGTCGGACCAGTTCGTTGACAGTGCGATGCGCCATTTCCTTCGCCGTCAATTGGCTGGCTCAGCGCTTGCCCGAATACCTCGAACGTTATCCGGGCAAGAACATCCGCTTGCTGTCGAGCGTCTGGAATGACGCCTCGGACGCGCAGGACTTCGATCTCGACATCCAATACGGCACCGGACACTGGCCTGGATTCAACAGCCATCGCCTGACTTGGGAAACCATCACGCCCCTTTGCGCACCCGACCTGCCTGGCCGCAATCCGCTGGACAGTCCGCAGGACCTGCGTCATCATCGCCTGCTGCACGTGCTGGGCTATCATGAAGGCTGGGGCATCTGGCTCAAGGCAGCTGGAGCCCAGCAAGTCGATGCCGGTTCAGGATTGCATCTCGACACATCCTTGACGGCATTCGAATTGGCGGCGGAATGTGTGGGCGTAGCACTGGGCCGCAGTTCCCTTGCCGGACATGCCCTGGCCTCCGGGCGATTGATAGCGCCGTTTCCCCTCGCGGTGCCGATCGATGAAGCGTTTCATCTGATTCAACCAGCTGGTAGCAGCCGCCATCCCGATGCCCCGCTGTTTGTCGAATGGCTGCTGTCCGCCGCACGGAAATCGGAAAACGCCAACAATGACGCAAGCTAAATGTCCATGAGGCAGCGCTCACCGCATTGACCATCGCTTCGGCAGTCGCATCAGGTCATAGGCCCGCCGCCAACGCTGAGGGCCTATTCGGCGCCGTGGCCCCAAACGGCACGGAATGCCTAATAAGTAGGCGCTAATCGAAAACGGGACGGATAGAGATCAACGGTCCGACGATAGTACCATCGCAGGTCAGCCTGGCCGACGCAGTTGGCTAGTGGTTATTCATCGGAGCACAAGCTTGAGCGATTTGGAACTCTGCTATCTGTCCGCCACGGAAGCACTCGCGGCCTTTCGAAAGAAAAGCTTGTCACCCGTCGAGCTTCTGAACGCGCAGCTGGCGCGCATTGCCGCGGTCGGTTCCGACATCAATGCATTTTCATTCCTGTATGCCGACGATGCGATCGCCGCGGCAAAAGAGGCTGAACGCAGATACAGCAGCGGTAGAAACGTGCGGCCATTGGAGGGTATCCCCGTGGCCATCAAGGATGAGAGCCTGATTGCAGGTAAGATCACGACATTCGGCTCGCTGATCTTCCGAGATGAGGTCGCCACCGTGACATCGCCGGTGAACGAGCATCTGATTGACGCCGGAGCGGTGGTCATGGGCCGAACCACGACGCCCGAATTTTCATGCGCCGGCTTCACCCATTCGCGTCTGTGGGGCGTCACACGCAATCCGTGGAACCGCGAATTCACCACTGGAGGTTCTTCCGGCGGTTCGGCGGCGGCGCTGGCCGCCGGATTCACCACGCTTGCCTCCGGTTCGGACATCGGCGGATCCATTCGCATTCCTGCGTCGGCCTGCGGATTGGTCGGCTACAAGCCGCCCTATGGGCGAAATGCCGATCTTGCTCCCTTTAGCTTCGATTTCTATAACCACCCCGGCCCGCTTGCTCGTAGCGTTGGCGACTGCATCCTGATGCAAAACATCATGAGCGGTCCCCACCCTCTCGACGTAGCCTCTCTGCGGCCGAAAATCGATGTAAAGCCCCAGCCCGCGGACATGAAATCGAAGAGAATCGCCTACTCCATCGATCTCGGTTTCAAACAAGTCAGCGACGATGTGCGCAAGAACACCGTCGAAGCGATCAACCGTTTTAGAGATATGGGCGCCGAGGTGGTCGAGGTCGATCTCGGCTGGACCGCGCGCGCCGAGGAAGCTGCGCGAGATTATCTTGCGTCAATCTTTGGGACATGGGTAGCGCAATATCTTGACACGCATGGCGACGAGCTATGCGGCTATACGCGCAACTTCGCCGAAAGTGCTCGTGCGAAGGGAATGAGCGAGTATCTCAGATCTCTTGAGATAGCTGGCGAAATGTATCAGACCTTTGGCCCGATGATGGAAACGTTTGATGCCTTCATTTGCCCATCGCTGGCAATACCAGCCGTCAGTGCGGACTTTGATCCTTCAAATGGACTCCAGATCAACGGGCAGGATGTCGAGCCGATGCTCGGCTGGTTGATGACTCACCCTTTCAACACGCTCAGCCGCTGTCCGGTCGTCAACATGCCTTCCGGGCGCGCTCCAAATGGAGTCCCCACTGGAATTCAGATAGTCGGCAAGACATATTGCGACCAGGATGTATTGAGTATCGCTCTTGCCTATGAGGCTGAAATCGGAGCGTGGTACGGTAGCGACGAGCGACGTCCCGCGCTAGGATAGCCGCACAGGGGAACGAGTGATGTCCTGTCCTGGAATTTCTTCAACCGAGGTTTCGGCGCGAAATTCTTCAGAGCGGAGCAGGAGGTGCGCGCGGCGTGTATCTTGAGACCACCTTCCATGACGCGACCGAGCAGGAAGCGTCCTTGCCAGGTTGGCGGCAGGAGTACCGGCAGGTCTCGACCGGCGGCTATGACGGTCGAACCATGGCCATCCTGCTCCCGGGCGTGGAGATTTTGCGCGAGACCATCAGTGTCGGAACGGAACAAATGTTCTCCGCGCCTGAAGGAAGCATGATCTTCTATTACTACCCGAAACGCGATCGAAGCGAATTGGTCCGCGGCGAAAAAGCGCCCGGCGTCTCAGGTTTTGCCTTAAACTGGACGAATCGCATCGGGTTCATGGACGCCGATAGCGACCTGCTGATGCTCGTCCTGAGGCGCGATGCTGTTGCGGACGAGGACCGCAGCAGAATAGCGGACCTTGTCGAACCGCCGCTAGAGAATGCGGCATTTCTTGCAGACTGGCTGTTGTCGTTGCTTGGAGGCGCGAGCCAGCAATCGCATCCCTGCGCGCGCGGAGACTTCGATGACGTGCTCGCGGACCTCATTACGGATCGTTTTGAGCTGCTTTTCCAGAAAAGCCTTATTCGCCAAACGCCGCACATAGCGCAAACCGAAATAATCTATAGAAAGATACGCGATCGGATTTTCGATACGCCGGATATGCCCCATTCTGTGAGATCGCTGTCGCGCGATCTTGGTGTCTCGCCCTTCGACCTCAGGGCATCCTGCCAAAGTTTCACGCAGATGCCTCTTGACAGAATTCTTATGATGCTTCGCCTCAACGGCGCCCGCCGTGACTTGCTGCGCGCCCGTTGTTTGCCAAGGAAGGTATCTGACATAGCCATGGATTGGGGCTTTTTTCACTGGAGCCGCTTTGCGCTGCGCTACAAGTCGCTTTTCGGCGAAACACCCTCTCAAACCCTGTGGGGTTAGAGCAATTCCTGCAAAATTGCGAAGCGGTTTTGCGTCCGGAAATTGCGTCAAAATAAAGCGATAGAGCATTGCGGCAGATTCGATTTTCGCCGGCATGCTCTAGAATTCCCAAGGGGCGTCCCGCATCGTCACCGCGCTTGCTCCATATCCTTGGTCTTCACTGGCTTCAGACGTCTTCTCGCGCAGGTTTTGAATTCCCGGGGGACGACGATCACGCCCCCCAACCTACAATCCCCTTGACCTCCATAAAGTCGCGTATTCCCCAGTGGCTGTATTCACGGCCATTCCCGGACTGTTTGTAACCGCCGAACGGCGCATGCGTATCCCACGGCGCGTAGTTGACGTAGACTGACCCGGCTTGAAGTTTGCGGGCGACCGCTCTCGTCCTCTCCAGATCGCCGCCCTGCACGTAAGCGGCCAGGCCGTAGATCGAGTCGTTTGCGATCCGTATTGCGTCCGCCTCGGTATCGTAGGGGATAATCGAAAGGACCGGACCAAAAATCTCCTCTCGAGCAATCGTCATATCAGGCGTAACGCCACCGAAGATCGTTGGCTTGACGTAGAAGCCAACATCGAGACCCTCAGGTTTGCCCGCTCCGCCTGCCACCAAAGTAGCGCCTTCTTCTATTCCAAGACCAATCATCCGCTGGATCTTGTCGAATTGCTGTTGGCTGATCACTGGCCCCATATCGGTATCGTCACTTGAAGGATCTCCGACGCGGGTGGCGGCGGCGGCTCGCCTCGCGATGTCGAGTGCCTCGGCATGGCGATCGGCCGGGACCAGAAGACGCGTTGGCGCGTCGCAAGATTGGCCCGAATTGCTGAAACACGCCTCGACACCCTTGACGACCGCATTCTCCAGATCAGCATCGGCCAGCACGATATTGGCTGATTTTCCACCCAGTTCCTGAGCCACGCGCTTGACCGTCTCGGCGGCCGTCTTTGCGACAATGATGCCTGCGCGGGTCGATCCCGTGAAGGAGACCATGTCGACCCGAGGATGCCCTGCAAGATACTGTCCGACATCCGGTCCTGTGCCGTTGATCAGGTTGAAGACACCCTTGGGTACTCCGGCCTTCTCAAGCACTTCCGTAAAGATGATCGCACTGAGGGGCGCCAACTCGGACGGCTTCAGCACGACTGTACAGCCCGCGGCAAGAGCCGGCGCGACCTTGCAGACAATTTGGTTCAGGGGCCAATTCCAGGGCGTGATGAGCGCGCAAACGCCGATGGGCTCCCAGGTGATCATCGAGCTTCCGTGGTGCTCGTCAAAGCTGAATGCTTCAAGCGCGGCGATTGTCGATTCCAAATGAATCTGCCCTGCCCATGCCTGGGCCTCGCGGGCAAATTTCAAGGGTGCACCGAGTTCCGTGCTCACGGCCTGCGCGATATCTTCGTAGCGATCATTGTAGCATCGCAGGACATTGCGCAGGAGTTCCACCCTCTCGTTCTTGCTTGTCTGTGAGAACGTCGGGAGGGCCTCGAAGGCGGCCTGCACGGCCGAGTCGGCATCTTCGGTGGTGCCGATCGCAATTTGCATGAACGAATGTCCGGTCGCCGGATTGATCACGTCCATTCGGCCAGCACCCGCCGGCTTCACCCATCGTCCGTCGATATAGAATTTCGTTGCGTTGCCGGACTGCATGCTTGCTCCAATAGAACTGTTGTTCGTTTTAGCCACAGGCTCAACGGCGGATGGCATCTTCATAGCCAGAAAGCACCCCGACAACGTTGACACCGACGTCTTCGACGGCATAGCCGCCTTCCAGAACGAACAGGGTTTTCGTCCCGAGGCCAGCCAGGTGAGCGCCGATAAGAGGAAAATGGTCGTGCGAAAGTCGGAAGCGACTGATCGGATCGCCCTCGAAGGTGTCAACGCCATGGGAGATGACGATTACGTCAGGGCCAAACTGCCGGACGCTGCCAAGCGCGAATAAAAGTGCGCTCTCCCATTGCGCCCAGTCGGTGCCATCTGGGAGCGGTATGTTGAGATTGAACCGTTCTCCGTCGCCGGCACCCAGTTCATCCGCATAGCCGGCAAAAAACGGATAATCATTGCGGGGATCGGCGTGAAGGCTGATAACCTGAACGTCACCGCGCGTGTAGAATATCTCTTGTGTGCCGTTTCCATGGTGATAGTCGATATCGAGTATAGTCACGCGCGAAGCGCCGGCGTCCAGCAGGCGTTGCGCTGCGACGGCAGCATTGTTGACGAAACAATAGCCGCCATTGAAATCGGAACCGGCATGGTGGCCGGGGGGGCGGCAAAGAGCAAAACAAGCCTGTTCGCCCTCGATGATCAAATCGGCCGCGGTCAGGGCTGTGTCATGCGAAGCTTTGACGGCTTCCCAGGTGCCTTCGACAAACCCTGTGCTGGCATCGATCGAATATAGTCCAAGTAAGGCGTCGATAGAGTGCGGCGAGACATCCTTGTATCTGCCTCTCGCCGGCCAAGCGTAAGGAAGAGCTGTACCCGTGCGTCCAGCTTCCCGCCAAAGCCGCCACGCTGAAGATAAAAAGTCGAGATAGGCAGGTGAGTGAATCCGTTTGGCGGTATCCAAGGACTGCGGCCGTGGGCCAAGAATGGGGCCGAGACGCACCTCTTCAATCCGGCTTGTTATGAACGTTGCGCGCGATGTGTTCTCGTAACCCTCGACAACAGCGCCATTGTAAAATTCGAACTGACCCTGGTGTTTCAGCTGTATCGGCGAGAAAATTGTTTTCATAGAGCACTGCCTACGTTTCGGATATCAAGACGGAATGTGAGAAATCGGGGCTTCAATTGATCTTCGTTCGCTGGTTGACGACGTAGATGCAAATGACAAGCGCCACGGAGATCAGCAAGAAAACGGCCGCTATCGCATTGACCTCAGGCGTAATCGTGCGGCGCACCTGGCCCAGCATATAAGTAGGCAGGGTGTCCTGGCCGGCCGTCTTTACAAATTCGGTGATCACGACGTCATCCAGCGACGTTACAAAGGCGAGGATGAAGCCCGCCAGAACGCCTGGGAACAGCAAAGGCATCGTGATGAAGCGAAACGCGTTCCACGGCGATGCGTACAGATCGCCGGCAGCACGTTCCAGGCTTATGTCCATCGTCTGGAGGCGGGCACGGATCGGTAGATAGGCGAACGGCACGCAGAACGCCGAGTGCGCCAGGATCAGATATCCGAGACCAGAATAGCCGGTCCAGCCCCGAAACGTAGCGGTTACAATCAGCAGCGCGACGGCGGTAACGATCTCAGGCACCATCAGCGGAACGGAAATCGCACTATAGGCCAAGGTCCACCCTCGAAACCTTGGGGTCCGGCTCATGGCCAACGCGGCCAGCGTTGCCAACGCTGTCGACAAGGTGGCCGATATGGCGGCAAGTTTCAGCGACAGGATAGAAGCGCTGATCACTTGCTGATTGTTTGCGGCACTTTGAAACCATCGAAGCGAAAATCCTCCCCATTTCGCAGGACTGGTCCCGGCATTGAACGCAAAAACGAGCGCGACTGCCAATGGTGCGTAGAGGAAAATGAACGTCGTGATGGCGACGGTGCCGAAGCCACGCTGATGGGTTACCGGGAACGCCTTAGCCATGTTCGTGTCCGTGGCTGTCGCCATGACGGACGTAGACGAGAAGCGCCACCATCACGATGCCCATCAGGGCCAGCGAAAGTGCGGAGCCGAACGGCCAATCGCGACCTTGGCCAAACTGGAATTCGATGTAGTTGCCAATCATAAGGTTTCTGCCGCCACCAAGCAGGATGGGGGTGACATAGGTTCCGATTGCAGGGATGAACACAAGAATGGAGCCGGCGATGATGCCGGGCCTGGCGAGTGGTACGATGATTTCGCGAAGCACATTGAATGGGCGAGCATACAAATCGGATGCAGCCTCGAGCAGACTTCGATCTTGCCGTTCCAGGCTTGCGTAAACCGGCAAGATCATGAGAGGCATGTATACATAGACCAGTCCGAGACAAATCGCGAAATTTGTAAACAGCATTTGGATTGGTTCGGAAATCAATCCAGCCTTGATTAGAAGTGTATTTATGATCCCTTCGTTACGGATCAGATCCTGTATGGCGAACGTGCGGATCAGGAGATTTGTCCAGAACGGAACAGTGACGAGCAAAAGCCATACTTCCCGGTTGAGCGGGTTGCGGGTCGCGATGAAATAGGCGGTGGGAAATCCTACAAGCAGGCACAGAACCGTGGTCGCCAGAGACAGGAGTAGCGAGCGCAGCAGAATAGCGAGGTTCGTCCCCGACAGCGTCAACGTGTCATCGAAGACATCGCGGTCGAAAAGGACGCGCGTCCAGGCATCGAAAGATGGGGTGAAATTCACGCCGCCGGTCGGGCCAGGGGTCAAGAATGAATACGTCACGATAACCAGAAGGGGTGCGATCGCACCTATCATGACGACTAGAACCGCGGGACTGATCAAAAGCCATCGCGTTCGGCTTGCTGATTTAGACCGGACTGCTTCAAGACTTGCCATCTCTACGCCTCTCAAGCGGGTAGGATCTGGGCTGAGTTCGGCGTGAAATTCACCGAGACCTCGTCGCCGATCGCGATGGGGAGATTTTCCTCCGGCGCATTATATCTGCGGACGGTGACAACAGCCGCGCCTTGGCTCAATTCGACTGTGTACTGCGTTTCGGCACCGCAGAAACTTACCGTTCTCACAGACCCGGTAAGCTGGCCGGCCGGCTCCTGGGCCAACGGAAGAATTCGCAAATGCTCGGGCCGAACGACGATGTTCACGAGTTGACCGGGCGCAACCCTGTCCTTCGTCGGAATAGCGACGGCGCCGACCCCTTGAAGATCGATCACGGCCCCGCGTTCATCCGAGTTGAGCCCCCTCCCCTGCAGGAAATTCGTCTCACCGACGAAATTCGCGACGAAGTGATTTGCAGGCCTGATGTAGACTTCGTGCGGGGTTCCGACTTGCATGATCTCACCTGAGGACAGCACGGCGACGCGATCTGACATCGTCAATGCTTCCTCCTGGTCATGTGTCACGAAAATGAAAGTGATGCCGGTCGCGGCCTGGAGCGATTTGAGCTCCATCTGCATTTCCTTGCGGAGTTTGTAGTCCAGCGCTGAAAGTGACTCGTCGAGTAGCAAAACCTTCGGCTCGGATGCGAGCGCGCGAGCCAGCGCGACCCGCTGCTGTTGGCCGCCCGATATCTGACTTGTCCGCCGATCGGATAGTTTCTCCAGGCGCACGAGTTTCAACATCTCATCGACACGGGCAGCGATTTCGTGGCGGGGCCGCTTGAGCATCCGCAGCCCAAAGCCGATGTTCTGCGCAACCGTCATGTGCGGGAAAAGAGCGTAGTTCTGGAAGACGGTGTTGATGGGCCGTTGGAACGGAGGTACCGACGCAATGTCCTCGCCCCCGAGAAGAATGGTGCCGGCCGTCGGATATTCGAAGCCGCCTATCAGCCGCAACAGAGTGGTTTTTCCGCAGCCCGATGGCCCGAGCAACGTGAAAAACTCATTGTTGAAGATGTCCAGCGTCGTGCTCTTGACCGCTGTGACGATGGCGTTTCCGGAACCGTAGGTCTTGGTGACCTGGTTCAAGCGGATGGCTACGCCCGGCGCAGATTCATCTTTCATATTTCATAGTGTCCCCAAAATGAATCACTCAGGAGGTATGCCGCCGATAGTCAATGCCATCGTCGAACGCAGCGCAGACATCGCCAGCGGAACCGACATAAGCAGCTACTTCTGGACGTCCTGCCAGATACGGCTGTAGAGCTGCGTGATCTTCGGGTCGCAAAGCGTCAGAAGCTCACCCTTTGATTTCATGTCCTCGGGTATGGTGAGCTCCGGCGCGCCCTTGATATCGTCGGTATAGTATTTATCGGCGCCGATGATGGCCGCTCCATATTTGGCATAGACCGAATTCAATGCTGCGTTTTCGGGCGCCATGATGAAGTTCTGGAAAAGCTTGGCGTTCTCCAGATCCGGAGCATCCTTCAGAACCACCACATTGTCAGAGCCATAGGTGAAGCCCTCTCTGGGAAGGCCATAAGCGATGCTGTGGTTTTCAGTACGCCGCTTCAACGCTGAGCCGCTCCAGTCAAGCGAGGCCGAAACATCTCCGGTGGCCATTCTCTGGATGCCGGCATAGTCGATCGACAGCCAGCTCTTCTTGGCTTCCAGAAGACGGTCGCGGACCTTGGTGAGCAAGGCCTTGTCGCTTGTGCACCATGTTCCACCTTCGAACTTGATCGCGGCGAACATGATATCGTTCATCTCGGGGACGATATTGATCTTTCCCTTCAGTTCGTCCGGCGGATCCAGAATCACCTTCCAGGTATTTATGTCCCCTTTGAAAACAGAGGTATTGACGCTGATGCCGCTCGTATACCAAAGCCACGGTACGGAATACTTTCGACCCGGGTCGAAAGCGGGATCCCGCCACCTCTCTTCGAGGTTCTTGGCATTTTCCATCTGCCCGGGGTTCGTCTCGGCAAGCAGCCCTTCTTGAATATAAGTGGGGATGAAGCTCTGCGAGGGAACCACGATGTCGAACCCGGAGGAGCCCTGGCGCACTTTTGCAAGTGCGGTGTCGTTGGAGTCGAAATCCGTCAGCGTCACATGGACGTTGTAGGTTTTTGAGAATTTGTCGATCAATTCTGGGCTGGTGTACTCGCCCCAATTGTAGATGTTGAGATTGCCTTCAGCCAGGGCGACCGTGGTGCTCAGGCCAAGAATTAACGCTGTGGACGTGACGGTGAATTTCATTTTGCCCTCGCTTGATGTCTGGCTCGATAATCCGGTATTCCAGCGCTTCAGGACCTGAAGGCATCCCAAAGGAGCATCAGGCCCGGCTTCAAAATTGTTCAGGCTGGGTGGCTGTCGTCTAGCCATCCGCTCTGCCTAAAAGGAAGGCAGGCAGGATTATGCCGCGCTCCAAAGTCCCTCGCGGACCAGATCATCCGCGGTGGCTTCAATTCCCTTGCGAAGAGCATCGGTCATCATGTCGATTTGCGAACGACTGATGGTCAGCGGCGGCGACATCACGCACATGTTGATCAGGGGCCGGACAAGCAACCCATTCTCCTGGCAATGAAAATCGATCCGCTTACCGACGGTCAGGTCAAGATCAAGACGGTTCTCCGTCTTGGCGTCGGCAACACATTCAATCCCCGCCATCAGTCCGGCGCCGCGCACCTCGCCAACGAGGGGTAGCTCCTCGAGCGTCCGCAACTGCTCCTGGAAGTAGGGGCCGATTTCACGCGCGTGCTCGAGGAGCCCATCTTCCAGCAGTTCGATATTGCGGATTGCCACCGCGCAGCCGATGGGATGACTGGAATAGGTCAGACCATGTACGAAGTTCGCCTTGGGATGGTTCAAGCGGCGAAGGTCGCTGAGCAAGCGATCCGACACCATGACGCCACCGAGGGGAAAATATCCAGAGGTGACCCCTTTCGCAAAAGTGATCATATCCGGCTGGATTCCGAACACATCCTGCGATGCGAAGATATGGCCGAGCCTTCCGAAGGCGGTGACAACCTCGTCCGCGATAAACAGAATCTCGTTCTCTGCGCACAGCGCACGCATGCGCTTCAGATAGTTCGGCGGCGACATCAGCACGCCGCCGCTCGCCTGGATCGGTTCGGCGACAAAAGCGGCGATATGTTGGGCGCCCTCGCGCTCGATGAGGGAGCGAAATTCATCGACCAGGAAATCTTCGAACGCCTCCAGCGACAAATTCGCCGGTCGGTGGAAGGGATTGGGGCAAGTCAGCTTTCTAACGAGATCCGCTGCGCCATCCATCCAGTCGTGATCACGCGGGCGGCCGTTCAGCGATGCGGTCAAATATGTCGAGCCATGGTAACTTCCTTGGCGTGCGATCAACAACTTCTTCTGCGGCAGTCCGCGGACGTTGTTGTAGAACTGCACGAGCCGCAGCGCTGTTTCGACCGCGGATGAACCGCCAGTCGTCAAGAAGACGTGGTTGAGGTCCCCCGGCGCGCGCTCTGCAAGCATCTGCGCAAGCTTCTCCGCAGGAGCGTTGCTTGTGTACCACGGCGTTGAATAGGTCAGGGACATTGCCTGGTCCCGCAATGTATCGGCCAGGGCTTGGTTGCGATGTCCCACGTTGATGCACCACATGCCTGCCGGACCGTCGATCAGTTTTCTTCCGCTCTGATCAGTGACATAGACATCTTCGGATGATGCGATGAGCTCGCGAGCTTCCGCACCGATACTGCCGGCCAAAGGGGCGGCCTGGATCAGATGAAACCTTTCACTCGCGGGAGCGCCGATTTCGGTTGGCGAGACAGCATGTTCAACCATAATAATCCTCACGATCTAAGACTAAGCCGTAGGAAGCATGGAACCTTTTTTCGCTCTAGCCACTGGATGGCTCGACAACGCCTATTAAGTAGGCATGCTCTCTTTCCTGGTTGACAAGCGATCGTCTCGCACAAACCTTTCCTTGGCGCTTGGCATTGTCTTGGCACTGCCATCACTGGTTGCTGATAGACTGGCACGCCGGCAACGACGAACCGCGCCCTCCCTAAACCCTCCTGACAGCCAAGATGCTACGCCGACCACTGCATCGATCCTCAGATCGTGAAGACCACGATCTGAGAAGCGTCAGTTGCAAAGCACGGTAAACCGGCTCAACCACCCGGAAGTCCCGCGGCCATCCGGCCCCTCGCGAGAACCTCGTTACTCCTTGGATCGAGGCCGATCGTCGAACAATGACCGAGGGTGGTGGGTAGCGGACTGTCCGCTTTGGGCGCTGACGCACGAGCGGAGCCACTGCGCGTCGGTTATGACGCTCCAACAAGATGGGCAGTGTCAAATGCCTCCCTTGCCGCCCGAAAGCCGTCCGCGTTCTCGACGATCCAGGTCCATAGAGGAACCATCCGGACAAGAAGCTCCAATCCCGATTCGGACAGCAGATACTCGACGCGAGGGGGCACCTCCTCGAAGTCGCGGCGAATAACCAACCCGTCACGCTCCAACAGGCGCAGGGTGCGCGTCAGCATCCGTTGCGTGACACCATGCATGCGCCGGCCGATCTCCGCATGGCGCAGTTGGCCGTACACGCCGAGTGTGTGGATGACGCCAAGCGACCAGCGATTGCCGGCATGAGCCAGCACCTCTCGCCGCAACCCGTCGTCGTCATCGCGAAGGCCGTCGCAAACGGTCTGGGAGTATCTAAGAACGTCGTCCCGGTTCAGCGACCTTACCCCAGTATCACGCATGTGCCTTCTTTCGCGCTCGCCTATGGATTGCCATATCGGGTCGGCAACCAATCTTGAATGGATCAGAACTATGAACGATGCTGCCTCCCCCGTGAAGTCACGAAACATTCTCGTGCTCGGTGCCGGTGAACTTGGCCTGCCGGTCCTGCGCAACCTGGCGCGACGCGCAAAAAGTGTGGAAGGAGCCCGGATCAGCGTTTTGTTACGCGCCAGCAGCCTCGCGTCCGACGAACCGACCAAGAGGCGCGATATCAGCGAGATCCGCGACCTTGGGATAGAGATCGTTGTGGGCGATCTGGTGAGGAGTTCGATCGACGAGCTTGCGTCGGTTTTCGAGCAATATGACACCGTTATCGGATGCGCAGGCTATGCCGCCGGAATCAACACACCTATGAAGCTGGCCAGGGCCGCGTTGCAGTCCGGTGTTCCGCGCTATTTCCCGTGGCAGTTCGGCGTCGATTTCGAAGCGATCGGTCGTGGCGGCCCGCAGGATATCTTCGACGCGCAGCTCGACGTACGCGAACTGCTGCGCTCGCAGAGCAAGACTGACTGGGTCATTATTTCGACGGGCATGTTCATGAGCTATTTGTTCGAACCGGAGTTCGGCGTTGTCGATCTTGACAACAGCGCGGTCCATGCCCTCGGCAGCCTCGACACTGCCGTGACGCTGACGACGCCGGATGACATCGGGGTTCTAACCGCCGAGATTGTGTTCTTTGAACCGACCATCCGCAACGAGATCGTATTTCTGGCGGGCGACACCGTTACCTACGGCGAAGTCGCAGACAAGCTGGAAGCCGTCCTTGGTCGTTCCTTCAGCAGGTCGGAATGGACCGAACGCTTCTTGATGGAAGAGCTGGGACGCGACCCGCAGAACATGATGCGCAAGTATCGCGCAGCGTTTGCCCAAGGGCGCGGAGTCGCGTGGGACAAGGCCGGGACGTTCAACCAGCGCAATGCCATCCCCGTCACCGACGCGACGGCGTGGATCGGGGCAAACCTCACTTCGTCCCCTGGCAAGTAGCCGCTTGGCAGCAGGATCGGCCAACAAGCTGCCAGCGCCATCCGCGCTCGGCCGGGCTGCGCAACCCTGACCAGCTCCGGCCGGGCGAACGCCGGCCCTCGCCGGTTACATAAAGGGGGTCAGATGGAAACTGTTTGACACGCCAGCTCTGTGGAAGATCTCTAGGCTGAGCACGTCACAAGTCGACGCGGAGCACCGCAAGGCCTATGCCTGACCTATGCTCATCGCAGAGTCTGGGAACTGACCGATTCGGACGAGCGACCACTAACCAGCGGCTGTGTTGGGATGTCGGATAGGCTTGTTTCGCTCGTTGCGTTCGCCGTGACCTGCCGCGTGCGTCACGGTTGGCGGCTCGCAGAAGGGGCTGATGCTGCCGCCCGGCCTTTCGTTCAATGCGGTTTCAAAAAAGGCGCTGTCAAAATCGGCGACGGCGCGGCTGCCTCGTTCCTACTGGGACTGGGAAGATATGCTTGCCGCCAACGCGACAGGCTATTTCCCATACACCCCTTCGACCAACCTGCTGTGCGGCCTCAAGAAGGCGCTGGAGCTCCTCCAGGAGGAAGGCCTGGAGAACGTCTTCATCCGCCACGACCGAGCGGCAGCCGCCACTCGCCGCTGCGTCGAGCACTGGGGACTGGCGATCAATTGCCTCAATCCGAGCCATCACTCGTCCTCTCTTACCGCCGTCTGGGTCCCCGAGGGCTTCTCCGCCGACACGTTGCGCGCCGATATCTTGAAGCGCTCGAACATGGCCTTGGGCAACGGCCTGGGGCGTCTCGGCGACAAGGTGTTCCGGATTGGCCATCTGGGCGATTTCAACGACCTCGCCATAGCCGCCACCCTGGCGGGTATCGAGATGGGACTCGACGCGCTTGAAATCCCGCATCGCAAGGGCGGGATCGACATGGCGCTTGCCGTTCTCAGTCAAAATTCTGCGGACTAGGACGAAGGAAGCTAGAGGAAATCGCGTGCAAATAGACCTTAAAAAGGCGAGGAGCTTGGCCTCGCTGGCGCGCGATTAGAACGATCGCTGTACCCTGAAATTGTCGCAATGATGATGGCGGCCTGCGGCAGCCCAGTAGGTCATGTGACCTGGCATTCCGCGTTCCGGGCCTCGAAGTTCCCCTTGGCTCGGGGATCTGGTCCCGCCATCTAAGCCTCCCCCTTCTTTGCTTTGGCAAACCCGCGATCCGTTGCGATGAACCTTTCAAGCATCGGCGCGATCAAGCGCGATGGATCGGCAGATGGCCGCCCGGTCTCCCGCCCAAGAATTTCTGCGTATTTCACCAAATCGCGATGCAGGGGCGCCGGCAGTTCCACCGTGATCCTAACTGGCTTGTCATCGGCGATCGTTGCGAGTTTCAATTTGGCCATGTCAACCTCCGTATGGTTCAAGGGCGAGATCGCGGGTGACGAGGACACGAACGGGAAACCCAGGTCGGATCGTCAGCGTCGGCGCGATAGCGAGCTGCCGTTGAACGACCTGTTGGCCTACCTGGCTGACGCTATCAGAAGCGCCGCCGCGCAGAGCACGCACGATGTCGCTGTCTTGGTCGGAAGAACCGGCCTGCGCACCGACGCTCAGAACGGTCGACAACGCCGCGGCCTTGAACAACTCGCCCCAGTGATAGTCGACTTCGTCCTCCAGGCCGGCATAGCCCTGAGCATCCGCGCCAGGCTGACGCTCCAAAACGATGGAACGTCCGTCGGGAAAGATCAGCCTGTTCCAGACAAGCAGCACGCGACTCTGACCCTGACCAATTCCGTTATCGTACTGCCCGATAATACGAGTGCCTTGCGGGATGAGCAGCGAGCGGCCGGTGGGACTGTCATAGACATTTTCGGTTACCTGGGCGCTGATCTGGCCGGGCAGGTCCGATCGGATCCCGGTAATGAGCGCGGCCGGAATGACGGCGCCGGCCTGAAGCACATAAGGTGACGCGGGAGGCGTGACGTGATCTGGCGCCACGGTGCGTCGGTCAGCGGCGGCGGACAGGAAGGAAAGCTGGCGACCCCCGGCATTAGGCTGACTGACCTGACTGCCAAGGTCATTAATAGCAGGGGCGGACGCTTCGGCGGTCCTTGCGTCTCCTTGCCCTGTCTGGAAGAAGACGCGCGAGGTTCTCGCCGCTTCCTCTTCCGCCCGTTGGCGCTGTTCCGCCTCATCAACAATAGGCGTTGCGATCGCAGGCGTCACCATGGGCTGTCCCTTGTTCTGGGCATCAAGCATCGGCCGGCCGAGATCGCCAGGCAGCGGCGGTCCAAGAACAGGGCCGGTATAGTCGCGCGGCAGGCTAGCCAGTCCGTCGGCCGGCTGCCTGTTGGACGTCGAGTAGAGCTCGTCGCCATGCCTGCCGGTTTCACTCGTCTGAAGCGCGTAGATCAGCGCGCCGCCGACGCCAAGCGATGCACATAAGCCGATGCTGGCGAGCACCTTGCGGGACAGGCGCGTGACGCGCGGCGGATCGGAGCGAAGCTGCATAGGGGCGGTCGGGATTTCGTTCTCGATCATGGAGCGTCCCCTCCCCTTTGCCGGGTTGAGCTTGTGTCGCTTGGCGTTGGACGGAGACTTGGCGTCCTAGTCATCCTCCCGGTTCCATCGGTGCGGACGATCCTGACGGCCTGCTGCCGATTGCCACTTCCAAGCCGCAATTCGGCCGCGCCGAAGAGTCGGTCGACAATCAGGACGTTTTGATAGACGCGACTGTTGGTGATTTCAGCCTCGCCGTCCGGACCGATGACAAAAATCGGCGGCATCTCGCCTTGAACGATCCCGCGTGGAAACTCGACATAGACCCGCCTGCCGTCGTCATAGACGCTGAGGGGCCTCCAGGGGGGCGCGTCGCCGGAGAGACCATAGCGGTAGTTGCGTGCGGCGATGGCGGGAATCACCGGTGTCGCGTGGATCGCACGCGCTTGTCCGGCCGGCGCCGGATAGGCCCATGACACGGCGGGCATGTACGGCTTCTCGCCTGATTGCAGCTCGATCATGTAGCTGCGCCGGTCGGTGGTGATGACGAGATTGGTGTTGATGTCCGAGCGCGAAGGCTTGACCAACACATGGACGCGCCTGGTGACGCCCGCTCCGCTTTCGGTGTCGCCGATGATCCAGCGCGCGGTATCGCCCGCCGCGATCGGACCTTCGCCGGTCAGGCTTTCGCCTGGCTCAAGCGCGATGTCCGTTATCTGTCCTGGAGCGGCATAGACCTGATAAAGGGCTCCTTCACTCCAAGGATAAATCTGTATGGCGTTGTAATAGCCCTCACGACGCGGCTGGACGCGCGCCGCCGCGTTGGCGTTCTCGACGCGCGCCAACGGCGTGCTGCCGGCGACACCGCCGTGGGCCGGGACCCACCCTGGTGGAACGTGCAGTGGCTTTTGCCTTTCATCGAGCGCGGCTGCCGGAGCGGCGGGCAAAGGCGGTACGTAGGCATCATAGGAGATCTGAGGTGGTTTCTGCGGTGTGGCGCAACCGGCAAGTATGGAGCCCGACAGCAACACCACGGCAAACGCCGACCTTGTCAAAGCCGGAGTGCCGATGACACACAATGGCAGGTTCATTGGCTCATCTCCCGGGACCAGTTGATGGCGTTGACGTAGATGCCGAGCGGATTGGCGCGAAGACGTTCGGCGTCATTTGGCATCTCTGTGACGATCGTCAGGATCGCGGTCCAGCGCTCGGTGCCGGAAAGCTGGCCGTTTTCGTAGTGGCGCTCGATCCAGGCGACACGAAAGGAGCCCGGTGACGCCCTGATGACCGAAGAAATATCCACCGCGACCTGCTGCTTGCCGACCCTGGAGAAAGGATCGTCGGCGCGGGCGTAGTCGTTGAGCGCCGCAGCGCCCTGGTCGGTGGTCCAATCATAGGCGCGCAGCCAGTCCTGGCGCAGGATGATCGGATCGGCGGGGATGGACCGCACCTGTTCGACAAAGCGGGCGAGATGCCACGCTATCTGAGGATCAGTCGGCTTATAATCTGCGATCGCGGGCGCGGTCGCTTGAACCTGGCCCAGCGTATCGACCTGCACGACCCAGGGCACGACAGTGCCGCGGCCCAATTGCCAGACCAGTGACGTGGAAAGGCCTGCCGACAGGATGAGCGACCCGAACGCCATGGCGCGCCAGTTGCGTGCCTGGACGCGAGCGGAGCCGATGCGTTCATCCCAGATCTGCTCCGCCTTTTGATAGGGGGTTTCCGGTCGAGGGGTCTTGCCGTAGTGGACGTCGGGTCGCCTAAAGATATTCATCTTGTCATTTGCCTTCGGAAAGAGAAATCGAAGCGCCGCCGCCATGGCTGTCGCCGGCGCGCACTGCATGGGCGGCGGTCTGGGCGCCGTGAGCGAGGCGCTGAGATCGCTGCAGGCGTCTGGCCCATTCGGGCTGCCCTTGAGCGCTCGATGGCTTGCCCGCGCCGGACGCAGGAGCATCGGTTGACAACGCGGCGCCGCCGATCGTTCCCATGGTGGTCGACGAACCGCTGATGATTTCAGCGGCCGAACTGGCGCCGGAGGCGAAGCTGGACTTAAGCGACTGACCGGTGTTTGCGGCAGCGCGCTTGAGCGGGGAGGAGGCTGCCGAAGCGCCAGCACGCGCAATGCCGCCCAAGCCGGAGGCGATGCCTGCCGCGCCAGCCTGACCCGCGGCGCCACGCCTATAGGCGGCCGAGGCGTCGCCAGCGAGTGACGTGCCGCCACGCGCGGCTGACATCGCGCCCGAGAATGCGGCTGTCCCACCTCGCGCCGCCAGGCCGGCCGCGCCATGGCCCGCAACCGCCATGCCGCCCGCGGCAAGGCCAGTGCCGACGGCCGCACCGGCGCCAAGCTGCGGTCCACCAGCGACAAGGCCGTTGGCGATGCCGGGACCGAAGATGCCGAGGCCAAGCAGCGACAGCGCCGCCAGCACGATCGCCATGGCCTGGTCGATGGTGGGGTTCTCGCCGCCGAAGCCTTGGGTGAATTCGCCGAAGAGCGTCGATCCGATGCCGATGACGACGGCAAGCACCAGAACCTTGATGCCGGACGAGATGACGTTGCCGAGCACGCGCTCGGCCATGAAGGCGGTCTTGCCGAAGAGGCCGAAGGGGATCAGCACGAAGCCGGCCAGCGTCGCCAGCTTGAACTCGATCAGCGTCACGAAGAGCTGCACGGCCAGGATGAAGAAGGCGAGCAGGACGAGCACCCAGGCAAAGAGCAGGCAAGCAATCTGGATGAAGTTTTCAAAGAAGGAGACGTAGCCCATCAAACCGGAGATCGCCTCAAGCAATGGTCGTCCCGCGTCGAGACCGGTTTGCGCCACCTTGCCGGGGTGCAGCAGGTCCTGTGCCGAGAAACCGGTTCCGCTCGCCTTGAGACCAAGACCGGAGAAACTCTCGAATACGATTTGAGCGAGACCGTTCCAGTTGGATATCAGATAGGCGAAGACACCGACGAAGAGCGTCTTCTTGACAAGCCGCGCAAGAATGTCGTCATCGGCGCCCCAGCTCCAGAAGAGCGCGGCGAGCGTCATGTCGATGACGATCAGCGTGGTGGCGACGAAGGCGACCTCGCCGCCGAGCAGGCCGAAACCGCTGTCGATGTAGCGGGTGAAGGTGGCCAGGAATTGGTCGATGACACCGGTATTGCCCATATTTATCGGGCCTCGTGCAGGGCAGCATGTGGCGCGTCCGGCTCGCCTATCGAACGCCCCGATGGCTCTTTGAGACCGAGGAAGCGGTCGCGCTGTTGGGCCCACAGCCGCGCGCATCCATCGTCACGCAGGGCAGCCTCGCCGAGGACCTGGCAGCGGCGCAGACCTTCGCGAAGCGGGTTAGGCATCAAGCCTGCGGTCGTGCGCGCGCCCTCGCCCGCCGGCTTGTCCTCCTTCCGGCTGAGACCGAGTATGGCCGCAGTGATGGCGGCCGCGACAAAGATGACAGCCACCATTCGAGCGAGCGTTTTTCCGTCCATGGCCATCGATCTCAGCGGTTGAACATCTGGACCGAGCCGGCCTCGTAGCCGGAGCCTGGCGCCAGGAAGCGGCGGCGTTGCTCGCGGCCCTGATCGACCGCGGCGGCACGCTCGGCCTCGGTCAGCGCCTGGGCGCGGCCGTTGGCGGCGACCACAGCGGTCAGGTCCGCGAGCTGCTGGCCCTGGAGCGCAAGAAGCTGATTGCCAGCTTGCGCCGCCTGCAGCGCTCCGGTCGCCGATTGGCTGGCGCCGACCAGCGCCGACATCTGCGCGCGGCCGGTCTCGATGTTTCCAACGACGCCCGCCTGGATGCGCATGGCGTCCTGAAGGCCGCCCACCGTGTTTTGCCAGCGCGAGCGCGCCTCCGTGACGAGTTGCTGGTCGGAAGCAGAAAGCGAGACGCCGCCGTATTGCTGCTGAAAGGCCTTGTCGACCTGCTGGACGTCGAAGGCGATGTTTTGTGCTTGCCCGAGAAGCTGTTGCGTGCGTTGCACCGACTGTTGCAGTTGCTGCAGCGAGGACAAAGGCAGGCTGGCCAGGTTACGCGCCTGGTTGATCAGCATCTGGGCCTGGTTCTGAAGCGAGGTGATCTGGTTTGTGATCTGCTGCAGCGAACGCGCGGCCGTCAGAACATTCTGGGAATAGTTCGATGGATCAAACACGATGAAGGCATATGCCGGCGCAGTCATCATCGGCGAGATGGCGACCGGCGTAGCGAGCATCGCCGCGACCATGAGAAGGGCGCGTGGGCGGCTTTGACGAACAGTCATGGTTGGGAATCCTTTTCAGGTTCGGGAACGGTGAGGTCGGGAATGAGGTCGGCGGCCCAGCCGATGTCGCGGGCACGCAGCCAGGCCGCCAGGAAGCCGTGGCGGCCATGCTCGGCGATGATGCTGCCGATCAGGGCCTGATCGCTCTTCGACGACGCGGCGCAAAGTGCCAGCCCGACCTCGGACAGGCCGAGCTCGAAGAGACGGTTGCCGCGACGGGACTGGCAGTAGTAATCGCGCTTGGGTGTCGCTCGTGCCAGGATTTCGATCTGGCGGTCGTTCAGGCCGAAGCGCCGGTAGATGGCGGTGATCTGCGGCTCGACCGCGCGCTCGTTGGGCAACAAAAGCCGGGTTGGACAGCTTTCGATGATCGCCGGCGCAATGGCCGAATTGCCGATATCGGCAAGTGACTGGGTGGCGAAGACGACGCTGGCGTTCTTCTTGCGCAGCGTCTTCAGCCACTCGCGCAACTGCCCGGCAAATCCCTCGTCATCGAGGGCAAGCCAGCCTTCGTCGATGATAAGCAGCGTCGGACGCCCGTCGAGCCGATCGCCGATGCGATGGAACAGATAGGACAGGACAGCCGGCGCGGCTTGCGTGCCCACCAGTCCTTCGATCTCGAAGGCCTGCACGGATGCCTGGCCGAGGTGTTCGGCCTCGGCGTCGAGCAATCGGCCGTGAGCGCCTCCGACACAGTATGGGCGCAATGCCTGTTTCAGGTCATTGGCTTGCAAGAGCACACTGAGCCCGGTGATGGTGCGCTCCTCGACGGGAGCCGAGGCAAGCGACGTCAGCGCCGCCCAGATATGCTCCTTTGCGTCCGGGGTGATCTGGATGCCCTCGCGCATCAGCAGCGCGCCGATCCAGTCAGCCGCCCAGGCGCGCTCATATGTGTCGTGAACCCGGGCGAGCGGCTGCAGCGAAACGGAGGCGTCCAAGCCTTCGGTGAGATGCCCCCCGAGATCGTGCCAGTCGCCACCCATGGCGAGCGCGGCGGCGCGGATAGAGCCGCCGAAGTCGAAGGCGAAAATCTGAGCGTTGCGGTAGCGGCAAAACTGCAGCGCCATCAGCGCGAGCAGCACCGACTTTCCGGCGCCAGTGGGGCCGACGACCAGCGTATGACCGACATCGCCGACATGAAGGACCAACCGGAACGGGGTCGAGCCTTCGGTCTTGCCGTAAAGCAAGGGAGGACTGGCCAGATGCTCGTCCCGTTCCGGCCCCGCCCATACGGCGGACAGCGGCATCATATGGGCGAGATTGAGCGTTGAGATGGGCGGCTGACGGACATTGGCGTAGGCGTGCCCGGGCAAGGAACCGAGCCAGGCGTCGACGGCGTTGACGGTCTCGGCAATCGCCGTGAAGTCGCGGCCCTGGATGACCTTCTCGACAAGCCGCAATTTCTCGTCGGCCACGCGCGGGTCGGGGTCCCATATGGCGACGGTCGCGGTGACATAGGCCATGCCCGCCATGTCGGCGCCGAGCTCCTGCAGCGCAGTGTCGGCGTCGGCCGCCTTGTTAGCGGCGTCGGTGTCGAGGAGGGCTGACGCTTCGTTGGTCATCACCTCCTTGAGTATCGAGGCGATGCTCTTGCGCTTGGCAAACCATTGCCGCCTTATCCTGGTCAACAGGCGGACGGCATCGACCTTGTCGAGCAGGATGGCGCGGGTCGACCAGCGGTAGGGGAAGGCCAGCCGATTGAGGTCATCAAGCAGGCCGGGTGTCGTGGCGGTCGGGAAGCCGACAATCGAGAGCACGCGAAGATGCTTGTCGCCAAGCCGCGGCTCGAGCCCTCCGGCGAGCGGTTCATCGGCCAGCAGCGCATCGAGATAGATCGGCGTCTCGGGGACGCACACCTTGTGGCGTTTGGTCGAGATCGTCGAATGCAGGTAGGTGAGCGTTTCGCCGTCATCGAGCCAGTGGCATTCCGGCATGAACCCGTCGAGCAGGGACAGTACGCGCTCTGTCCGGTCGACAAAGGCGCGCACGATCTCGCCCGGATCCGCGTCCGACTGGTCGCGACCCTCATAAAGCCAACCCTCGGCGCGCGTGGCGTCTTGCGGCGGTGGCAAGAACAGGAATGTGAGAAAGTAGCTCGATACGAAATGAACCCCCTCCTCGTCGAAATCGGCCTTGCGCTCGGCATCGAGCAGGCTGGAGGCCGCATTGGGAAACTGGCTCTCGGGATAGGAGGCGGCTTCATGCCGCTGCGCTTCGACAAAGATGCTCCAGCCCGAGCCGAGGCGACGAAAGGCATTGTTTATGCGCGACGCCACCGCGACAAGCTCGGCCGCGACGGCGGAGTCGAGATCTGGCCCGCGAAACCTCGCGGTGCGTTGAAAACTGCCATCCTTGTTGAGCACGACGCCCGGCGCGACGAGTGCTGCCCAAGGCAGATAGTCGGCAAGGCGGGCAGCGGTCCGGCGGTATTCGGCAAGGCTCATCATGGCGGCGCCCTCAAACCGAAAGATGTCCGGGGAGCCGCAGGTGTCGGCGCCCAACCTCGAAAAACAGAGGATCGCGCCTGGCGGCCCATACCGCCGTGAGATGTCCGATGGCCCAGATAAGGATGCCGACCAGCCACAGCCGCAGCCCAAGGCCGATCGCGCCCGCCAGCGTGCCATTCAGGATCGCGATGCCGCGCGGCGCGCCGCCGAGCAGGATCTGCTCCGTCAGCGCCCGGTGGACGGGCACCGTCCACCCCGGCACCGCGTCGAGTTGTTCGAGAGCGGTTGTCATCAGATCAACGCTCCGCCGCCGAACGAGAAGAACGACAGAAAGAAACTCGACGCCGCAAAGGCGATCGAAAGGCCAAAAACGATCTGGATGAGCCGCCTGAAGCCGCCCGAACTGTCGCCGAAGGCCAGCGTCAGGCCGGTGACGATGATGATGATGACGGCCATGATCTTGGAGACCGGTCCCTCGACGGACTGCAGGATCTTTTCGAGTGGCTGTTCCCACGGCATCGAGGAGCCTGACGCATGGGCGCTCGACGCGACCAGGAGATTGACGGCAAGGGCGGTGGCCGCCGCGGCCATATGGCGGTCGCAGCGTGCAAGGAGGCGGATCATGAGGTTTCTCCTGGGTTGATCGGTGTGGCTTCAGCAATGCGATAATCGCCGTCAGGGCCGAGACCCTCGACCCGGACGAGTTCGCTGAGCCGTCGCGCGGTGCCACGTCCGGACAGGACGGCGACGAGGCCGATCGTGTCGGCGATCAACGCACGCGGGACAGTGACGACGGCTTCCTGGATAAGCTGCTCAAGGCGGCGCAGGGCGCCGATGCCGGAGCCCGCATGAAGGGTGCCGATGCCGCCGGGGTGCCCGGTTCCCCATGCCTTCAAGAGATCGAGGGCCTCGGAGCCACGCACCTCGCCGACGGGAATGCGATCGGGCCGCAGGCGCAGCGAAGAGCGAACCAGGTCGGCGAGCGTGGCAACGCCATCCTTGGTGCGCATGGCGACAAGGTTGGGCGCGGCGCACTGGAGTTCGCTTGTGTCCTCGATGATGACGACCCGATCCATCCCTTTGGCCACCTCGGCGAGCAGCGCGTTGGTGAGGGTGGTCTTGCCAGTCGATGTGCCGCCGGCGACAAGGATGTTCGCGCGACCGGCAACCGCGGCGCGCAATATCGCGGCCTAACCGGCGGACATTATACCTGCCGCGACATAGTCATCGAGCGTGAACACGGCCACCGCAGGCTTGCGGATCGCGAAGGCGGGTGCTGCGACGACAGGCGGCAACAAGCCCTCGAAACGCTCGCCGGTTTGCGGCAACTCGGCCGAGACACGCGGGGAACGGGAATGGACCTCGGCGCCGACATGATGGGCGACCAGGCGCACAATCCGCTCGCCAGCGGCAGGCGCCAGCGTTTCCCCCGTATCGGCCAGACCTTCCGAAAGCCGATCCACCCAGATACGCCCATCCGGGTTCAGCATTATTTCAACGATCGCGGGATCGTCGAGAAACCGGGCGATGGCGGGTCCGAGCGCGGTGCGCAGCATGCGCGAGCTGCGCGCGCGTCCCTCGGTATCATTGTGCGATGTAGCCATCCTGTCCCCGTCTGAGCCGGGCAAGCGTCAAACAACGCCCGGTCGGGGATGATCAAAAGAGCCTGAAGCAGTCCTATTCAACGGGTTTGAGCCGTCATCGTAGCGTAGCGTGCAAATACCGGCCATCGGCGGCGCCGATGGCAGCAATGTTATCATATGAACTTTCGCAACAATAAGTTCATGTTTATTGACACACGACTCCCGGCGGGTTTATGAGAGAACCGTCGATGGCCTGCCCCTACAGGCGATCGTTCTTTCCACGGCGCGGAGGGTGTCATGAGGTCCGGTCCGGAGGGTGCGATGTCTCGGCGTAAAACCGCCCTCCTCCGGCGCGCCGAAACGATACTGACATCGTTGCCGCACGCCTCGACGAAGAGTGGTGGCACCCCATGAGCATGCTCGAGATCTGGCTGGGCATTCTGCAAGGGCTGGGCATCACCGCAGAGGTCACGGCCTATGGCCTGGTCTTTGCCGTCCCCTTCGCGCTCGTCTTCGGCGTCGCGCAGTTTCTGACCACCGGCATGACGCGCTTCCTGGTTACCGCCGTGATCGAATTCTGGCGCAGCTCAGCGGTCGTCGTCCTGCTCTTCTTCTTTTATTACGTGCTGCCGGTGATGGGGGTCACCCTGTCGGCGCTGACCGTCAGTGCATTGGTGCTCGGTCTCAACACCGGCGGCTATGCCAGCCAGGCGGTGCGCGCCGGGCTGCAGTCTCTGCCCGCCGGCCAACGCGAGGCTGGCATGGCGCTCGGCCTCTCGCGCCCGGCGATCCTGCTCCTGATCGAGCTGCCGCAGGCGCTGGTCGCGATGAGCCCGACCTTCGTCAACAACCTTATCCAGCTGGTCAAGGCGACTTCCCTCGTTTCGCTGGTCACGCTGACGGACATGACCTTCCGCGCCAAGGAAATCGCGCAGACCGACTACGATCCGGTCGCGATCTATTCGGCCCTGCTGCTGGCCTTCTTCGTCGTCTGTTATCCGATCGCACTCGCCGGCCGCTGGCTTGAGGCGCGGGTCAATCCTGAAAGAGGAACGCCGCGTGGGATTTAACCTCGATTTCGCGCTATCGACCGTCCCGACGATCATCGCGGCGATCGGAACGACCCTGCTCGCAACGGTGTTGAGTTGCCTCGGCGCATCGGCGCTTGGCTTCACTTTCGAAATGATCCGCCGCGGCGGCGGTGCGACTGGCCTCGCCGTCCGCTTCCTGATCGACTTCATCCGCTCGACGCCGGTTCTGGCCTGGCTCTATTTCCTGTATTTTGTCCTGCCCTTCTACGGGGTCCGACTTGGCGCCATGACAGTCGGCATACTGGGGCTGAGCCTGTACTACAGCGGCTATCTGGCGGAGGTGTTCAAAGCGGGCATCGACGCGATCCCGAAGGGCCAGCAGGAAGCGGCCAGAGCCTTGTCGCTCACCCGCCGCGACACGGTCGTTTTCGTCATCGCGCCGCAGATGTTGCGCAACGTCGCCGCACCGTTGGGCAACTATCTCGTTTCGATCCTCAAGGCGACGCCCTATCTCGCGATCCTGGCCGTGCCCGAAATGCTCGGACGCGCCTTCGATATCGCTTCCGAGACCTATCGATACGCAGAGCCGCTGACCGTTGCCGGCATTCTGTTTCTCGCCCTGGCGCTGGTCATGGCCTATGGCGTGAAGCGCATCGAGCAACGCCTGCTTGCCGCTGGACGCCGCTGATGCTCGCTCAAGCCCCACATCCAGTCCAGGCCGTTCAATCCATCGATCATGTCCGGATCGACAGCCTCAACAAGTGGTTCGGCGCCCTGCACGTTTTGAAAAACATCGATCTTTCGGTACGAGGGGGCGCACGCATCGTCGTTTGCGGACCGTCCGGCTCCGGCAAGTCGACCTTGATCCGCTGCGTCAACGGTCTCGAGCCTTTTCAGAAGGGAACGATTCAGTTCGAAGCGGCAACGCTGGACAAAGGTGGCCGCGATACCGCGAAGGCGCGCCGGCAGACAGGCATGGTGTTCCAGAGCTTCAACCTGTTTCCGCACCTCACCGTGCTTGCCAATTGCACGCTGGCGCTGCGCCGGGTTCTCCTGAAACCGGCACGGGAGGCCGAAGAGATCGCCATGCAGCATCTAACAGCGGTGAGCATCCCCGAAAAAGCGCAAGCCTACCCGGCCCAGCTCTCGGGCGGTCAACAACAAAGGGTGGCAATCGCGCGCGCGCTTTGCCTCAATCCCCGTATCATGTTGTTCGACGAACCCACCTCGGCGCTCGACCCGGAAATGATCAAGGAAGTCCTGGACGTCATGATCGCGCTGGCGGGAAGCGGAGTGACCATGGTCTGCGTGACCCATGAAATGGGTTTCGCACGCGAAGTCGCGGATGAGATCGTTTTCATGGACGAAGGCCGCATCGTCGAGCATGCCTCGTCCAAAGACTTTTTCTCAAAAGCCGCTCATCCACGCGCCCGGCTGTTCCTGGATACCATCCTGAGCCATTGAGAGCCGAAGCGTGTGGATGCTGAGTGCCGGCAATCGGCGCGCAAGCGCGCCAAATGCCGGAATCGCCAAGCAGGTTACCACTCCGGTGCGAAGGCGTAGCCAGCCGAGCGGACCGTCCGGATCACATCGCTTCCCACGGACGCCCGAAGCCTCTTGCGCAGTCTGGCTATATGAACGTCGACGCCCCGCACGTCGGTTGCGGCGGCATGTTCAGGCCACGCGGTCGCGACCAGTTCCTCGCGGCTGAAGACCTTGCCAGGCTGCGCCAAAAGGCTGCGCAAAAGCTTGAACTCGATCGGTGGCATCACGATCTCTTTTTGCTTGAAGAATGTCCGGTGCGTTTGTCGCTCCAGCCGGAAATCGCCCTGCACCAACTCACCCGCGTCCGTTTCGCGCGATAGCTTCGCAAGGCCCGCTTTGCCATGCAGCCAGGCCAGAAGCTGTTCGGGGGCGAAGGGCCGGGAAAATATCTCGTCGACGCCAGCCTTGATCAAATCGAGATGCAACTTGCCCGAACGCGGGGCAACCAGGCTCACGACCGGAGTCGCTTTGGTTGCGGCGCTAGACTTCAACCAGATGCACTGTTTGACCACGGCACGGTCGCCTGGATGGCAGTCCATGATCACGGCAAGCGGGGATGCCGTCTCGATGGCGCGTGCGATTTCCCGGTCTCCCGAAATCAGCCGAATCTCGAAGCCAGCTACCGACAGGATATGCCCGAAAACCAGGAAAAAATCCGGGTCCTTCGAGGAGATCAGGACCAGCGGCTTCATTGAGTCCACCAACAGAGTTTGAGACGTCATAGGGCTGACTACCGCGCAAGTGGGCGCGATGACAATATCCCTTGGTTTCCTTGAATCTTTTCGACCTTTCTGAATCGCACCTTAGCCCGAGATTTCGGGTACTTATGGACAAAGCGGGAATGCATCGAATGTGGACGGCAGCTTTGCGCCTCTATTTTGCCGTTCAGACCACTGTTGCAGCTCCCCGAAAGCTGACGGGCTGCTAAGTCGGCACTAAAGTCTAACGGAGCGAGGGTAGCGGTTACTCTGCCGGTCAGCCCGCTGCCCAGCGATAATAGCTGCGTTGATGTCAACGCGAGCATCCTACATCAGAACGCCTAGGCTATCCGCCCGCGTGGTCGTTGCCATGCGCGGCGATAAACATGGCGACGGCCGACCGGCAATAGGATTCGATTTCGTTGTCGTCCTCTGCTCTCGCCTCATCGAAGCGTGCGATAATCAAGAGATCGGAGCCTTTGAAAAGCGCGGCAAACAAGCGGGCGGACTGGAGAGGATCGGGCACGTTCAGAGCCGCCTTCGCGTGCAACTGACGCAACAGGGCCTCGATTTGGGCGACGATGTGGGCGGGTCCGGCTTCGTAATGGAGCTTGCTCAACGACTTTTGACTCGTCATGTCGGCCACGACCATGGCTTCTACATTGCGGACCTCCGGTCGCAACAGCGTGCGAAGCAGCGATGATCCCACCGCCATGAGCTGATCTTCGGCCGAACCCTCGACACCTCCAAAAAGGGCCTGTGGTATTAACTGATGGCAGCGGGCCGCAAACGCCGCGCCAAACAGCGCCTCCTTGTTCTCGAAGTGCCTGTAGATGCTGAGCTTGGATATCTTCGCTCGCTGGGCGACCTTGTCCAAGGTCGTCGCTTGGAAACCCAATTCCGCAAAGAGTTCGCCTGCGGCGTCGACGATCGTTTGGCCAAGCGCCTCGTTGGCCGGCCGGCCGCGCCGGCCCTGAGTGTTTTCGGTCACGACAATTCCAGTCCTTGACAGTATCCTAATTCCTGCATTACGATACCATGTAGTATCTAAAATGTGCAAGCCAATGGATAGGCTTCAGCCAGCCCGAGCCCAACCCCTCCATCCACAACACGGAGCTTATCACCATGGATGACGTCATCATCGTCGGCGGCAGCTTTGCCGGTCTCGCCGGCGCCCTCCAACTCGGCCGTGCCCGGCGCAAGGTCACCGTTCTCGATACCGGCCTGCCGCGCAATCGCTTCGCAGGCCGCTCGCACGGAGTACTCGGCCACGATCACAAGCCACCATCGGACATCCTGACCGAGGCGCGGCAGCAACTGGCGCGTTATCCTGCGATCAGGCTACTCAATGCTCGGGCCGACAGCATCTCCGGTACCATCGACAATTTCTCCGTCCTGACTGGCGATGGCGAGAGCATTGGCGCGCGCCGCCTGATCCTGAGCTATGGCGTTGTTGACCAGATGCCTGATGTTCCGGGCTTTGCCGAAAGCTGGGGCACATCCATCATCCCGTGCCCTTATTGCGACGGCTTCGAAGTCGCTGGCCAGCATTGGGGCCTCGTCTGGTCGGGTCCGCAGTCGATGAATCAGGTCAGGCTGTTCCACGATTGGACCGACAGGTTGACTGTCTTCGCAGATGGTCACGACATTGCACCCGATATCCGGGCCGATCTGGCGCACCGACAGGTACCTGTCGTTGATGGCCGGATCACCGGGATCGCCCGTCACGGGGACCACAATGCCACTATCAAGCTCGATACCGGCCCCGATGTCGCAGTCGATATCCTGTTCGCGCATCCGCATAACAAGCCGTCCGCAAGCCTGCATGAATCACTGGGCCTCACCACTGTCGATACGCCAGTCGGCATAGCTATCAAGACCGACGAGCGCCGCGAAACCAGCAGGCCCGGCATCTACGCCGCCGGCGACCTCGCCAACCCCGGAATCCCCTCGGTCACCACGGCAACATGGCAAGGCGCGATGGCGGGTATCTTTGCGCAGCAGTCGATGCTGGTTTGAGAAGCGATATGGAGTTCGTACAAGTCACTTTCGACCTGCCACACGGCACCTTTCACGCGTTGCAGGGTGGTAATCCCGATGGCCAACGGACGATCGTCTTGCACGGCTTCCCGGACCATCCGCCGACCGCGAAGCCCTTCCTTGCCGAGCTCGGTCGCCGTAAACGTTACGTCGTTGCACCCTGGCTTCGCGGTTACGCGCCGTCCCCGACTGCGGGGCCGTTCGATTTCGCAGCCCTCACCAGCGACGTGCTCGCGCTGATCGACTGCTGGTCTCCGGGGCGACCCGTGGAGCTGATTGGCCACGACTGGGGCGCCCTGATCACATACGATGCCTGCGTCACCGCGCCGGAGCGGATTGAACGCGCGGTCACGCTCGCAATCCCGCACCCACTCACCTTCATGAGCCGGCTGATGGACCCCGCTCAGTTGCGCCGGAGCTCGTACATGGGGCTCTTTCAACTGCCGGGAAGCGGCTGGATCGCTACCGCCCGCGATCTCGCCCTCATTGACCGCCTCTGGCGTCAGTGGTCACCCGGCTTCTCGCTCGATCCTGCTCTCAAGGCGGAGCTACACGAGCACCTGCGAGCGAGCATGCCCGCGCCGCTAAAGTACTACCGGGCAATGCTGCGACCCGGCATGCTTGGCGCGACGCGCCGCATGTCTCGGCCGATCACGGTGCCCATGTTGCAGCTTCACGGTGCCAACGACGGCTGCATCCTCCCCGCGCAGGTCGACGACCGACATCGGTTCGCAGCCCGGCACGCGATGGAGATCGTCCCTGACGTCGGCCACTTCCTCCACATCGAGGCCCCCGAGGCGATAGCGGAACGGATTGCGGCATGGGCCGGGTAGCGTCCTTTCAGCCTTACGAAATACGTCGAACGAAGCTCCTCGACGGCGGGAAGTGAGCGGGCTGATGCACGGCGGCACTAAAGGAACGTCCATGCCTCTGAAGAGTAAAAAAGGAAGTGATCCTCATGAATACGACTAACCCTGGCGTCGCCGTGGTGACCGGTGCATCCTCTGGCATCGGTCTCGCCACTGCCAAAGCCTTGCAGGTTGCCGGCTTTCGGGTGTTCGGAACCAGCCGCCGCGCAGTGGCTGAGAGATCTGACGGTATTACTATTCTGGCCTGTGACGTTACCGACGACGAGTCCGTCGCGAAACTGGTCGAGCGGGTCTTGGCCGAGGCCGGCCGCATCAACCTCCTTGTCAACAATGCTGGCATGGGTCTTCTCGGCGCCGCAGAGGAGTCCTCAACAGCCCAGGCGCAGGCGCTGTTCGACGTTAATGTCTTCGGCGTTCTACGCATGACCAAGGCGGTGCTGCCGGCCATGCGCCAGCAGAGAAAAGGCAGAATTATCAATGTGAGTTCGGTGCTGGGCTTGATCCCGGCTCCCTATTCCGCCGTTTATGCGTCGACCAAGCATGCCATCGAAGGATATTCCGAATCGCTTGACCACGAGCTTCGCACCTTTGGCATTCGCGTCGTGCTGGTCGAGCCCGCCTATACAAGGACGGCATTTGAAGAAAACCAAGCCAGACCAGACCAAATGCTTGACGTCTATGACGCCACGCGCGCCAGCATGAACGTGATCAATAGGAAAGCGATAGAAACCGGCGACGCCCCGGAAGTCGTCGCCAGGACGATTGTCGAAGCGGGGACCGCGTTCGTTCCGAAGCGGCGCTACGCGGCGGGAAAAATGGCGCGACGGGTCAGTCTCCTGCGCCGTTTCGTCCCCGAAGCCGCGTTCGACAAGAGTTTGCGGAAGCAAAACGGATTGCCAGTCTGATGCAAGGATCAGCCGGCTTTCGTTTCGAGCCGGAGGGAGAGCTTAGTTAAGAACGGATCAGAACAGGGATACGGCATGGCAGAGCAAAATGCTTATCAGGTAGCCGACTGGAAAGGCCAAAGCGGGGAGCGCTGGGTCGCTTACCAGGCCCGGCTCGATGCCATGATGGCGGTGTTCGGCCAAGCCGCGATCGAAGCGGCCGCGCCCGCGACAGGCGAGCGCGTGCTGGACGTCGGCTGCGGCGCGGGTGCGTCGAGTCTGGCACTGGCCGCCCTCGTCGGCCCATCGGGCCAAGTGCTGGGCGTGGACATATCCGAACCGCTAATCGATCGGGCGCGCGCGCTTGCGCCACAGGATACGCCGGCCCTGTTTCAAGTGTCCGACGCCAGCAGCGCCGAGTTGCCCGAGGGCGCGTTCGACATTCTGTTCTCGCGTTTCGGGGTAATGTTCTTCGACGATCCGACGGGGGCGTTCGCCCATATGCGCCGCGCCCTCCAGCCGGGCGGGCGGGTCGCTTTCGTCTGCTGGCGCGGCGTGGCCGAGAACGATTGGATGCGCCTGCCGATGGGCGCAATTGGAGGCATCGTCCCGCCGACCGCGCCGCCCGATCCCGAAGCACCCGGCCCGTTCTCGTTCGGCGACCGGGGCCGGGTGGCGCGCATCCTGACGGCGGCGGGCTTCACCAATATCGCTATCTCGCCCTTCGATGCTTCCGTCCCGTTTGGCGAGGGCGCGACGCGGGACACGGCGATCGACGACGCGGTGGAGATGACGCTCGAGGTCGGCCCGCTGGCACGTACGCTCGCTGATCAGCCCGACGACATACGCGCCCGCGCCTCGGCCGCGGTTCGTGCCGTCTTCGCGGCCCGCCCCGGCGAGCGGTCGGTGAAGATGGGCGGCGCGGCGTGGATCGTCATGGCGCGCAATCCGGCAAGCTGACAAGGATTAGCAGGGGTAGGACGCCCCGGCGTCTTTGGCCGGTCGGCGAGATCAGATGAGGGCGTGTTCGTGTTCGGACGCGATTCCGCCATTGCGGTGAGCGCAACAAATTCGGCAACGGGAATCGGCGCCGCCGGCGGGCTGGGCGCCATCTTCGAGATCCTGGCGCCCAAGAATCAGGTAGCGCCGCCGACGCTTATTCTGAATGTGCCCGATCCGGCCGACGGCGGGATCGACTTCCTCGTGAACACGGGCAGGCCGATGACCATAGACTATGCCTTCGCTAACCGCTTCGGAGGCGTCAGCGTCACCATCTCTCGTGATGAACCTGTCGAGTTTCAGCAGCTAGCCGCCCAGTATGATGCGCGCCAATTCCGATGGATTCTCCACGGCCGAAAAGTGTCCGGTATCCTTGAGTGTGAACATGCGTGCGCCAGGGAGCAGCGCCCGGGTCCGCTCCCTTTCATCGGGGCGCGACCAGTCGTTGGCACCATAAATCAGCGTCACGGGCGCTGAGACCAGCCGATACTGATCCCGTGCCTTGCCCCAGGATCGCCAGCCCGCCAGCACCTTGCGTGCGGAACGTTTGTATCCAGGGCGGTTCGCCACGTTGCCGAATTCGGTCAGAAGGTCGGAAGGAAGTTTACGCGGATCGTGATATCCGCCGCCCATGATCTTGCCGAGCACCATCTTGTTCTCGATCGCGGCATTGAATGCGCCAAGAACAGGTATCTGCAAACTCCCGATAATGAGGTTCGCGAACCAATTGCCCCGCCGCAAGCCATCTCCATAGCGGGTGTCATAGTCGTAAGGGTTGCTAGAGAAGACGCGCTCGATCCGTTTCGGTATTGCGGCCGCCACCGTGAGAGCCAATGCGCCGCCGATCGATTCGCCGACAAGTGTCACGCCGTTGAGATCGAGCTTCTCGATGAAGCCGACGACGCCTTGCCTGAAATAGGGCTCATCCATAGGAGCGAGGGGGTCGATCGGCGAATGACCGTGTCCAGGCAGATCGATGGCATAAAGCGTGTACGACTTCGCGAGGAGAGGCGCCAAACTGCGAAAATATTCGAGCTGGGTGCGGATCGTATGCATGAGGACCAATGGCGGTCCATTGCCGGTCTTTTGATAACGCAGACTGAGCGTTTCCGATATTTGCAGAAGGCCCTGATTGGATGTGGGCGAGGCTAACATTCTATCTCTCTTCTTTGGTGTGGTTGAAACGAGGAAATCTGACTTCGATCAACCGGCGTGCTGGCCAGCTTCGACCGTCCAGCGCCGGAACAACGTGCTGGCGTTGACCCCTCCGAAGCCGAAGCCGTTTGAGATCGCGTAGTCGATCGCCATCGGCCGAGCCCGGTTCGCGACGAAATCGATGCCGTCGCCGGCCGGATCGGGAGCGCTCAAATTGAGTGTCGGCGGCGCCACCTGGTCCTTGAGCGCCAGGATGGTGAAGATCGCCCCAAGGCCGCCCGCGGCTCCGAGCAGGTGTCCGGTCGCCGACTTCGTGCCGCTGACGGCGATCGAGAAATCTGTTCCAAAAACGCTTTTGATCGCCGCGATTTCTCCCAGATCGCCGACTGGCGTGGAGGTCGCGTGCGCGTTGAGATGGTTGACGTCACGCGGCGAAATGCCGGCCTGGGCAATCGCGATCTCCATGGCACGACGCGCGCCATCGCCGTCCTCGGGACCGGAGGTGACGTGATAAGCATCGGCCGTCGTGCCATAGCCGATAAGTTCGGCGAGCGGCTTGGCGCCCCGCGCCAGCGCATGGCCCAATTCCTCGATGACCAGGATGCCGGCGCCTTCGCCCATGACGAAACCGTCGCGCGATACGTCGAATGGACGAGAGGCCTCTTCGGGGCGGTGATTGAAGGAGTTTGAAAGCGAGCGTGCCGCTGCGAAGCCGCCCAGACTGACGACATTCATGCATGCTTCGGTGCCTCCGCACACGGCGATGTCGGCTTCATTGGCACGAATAAGGCGAGCCGCATCGCCGATCGCCTGAATGCCGGCCGCGCACGCCGTCACCGGCGCGCCGAGCGGACCTTTGAAACCATGGCTGATCGAGACGTGGCCCGCCGCCAGGTTCACCAGGAAGGACGGCACCGTGAAGGGTGAAAGGCGGCGCACACCACGCTGATCGACCGTTCGTACGGCTTCGGTGATGGCGGGGAAGCCTCCGACGCCCGAAGCGATGATCGTTGCCGTGCGCAAGCGGTCGGTCTCCGAGACGGGCGCCCATCCCGCCTGCGCAAGCGCCTCATCCGCCGCCGCCAGCGCGAACAGAATGAAGCGGTCCACCCGGCGCTGGTCCCTTGGCACCAGGATGGCATTCGGATCGAAGCCGGCTTCGGCGTCTTCCTCCACGGAGGGCACCACGCCGCCGATCTTGGCCGGCAGGTCGCCCACCATGTCGTCCGGAAGCTTCCGAAGCCCCGAGCGGCCGGCCAGGAGGCGCGACCAGGACGCTTCGACATTGGCGGCAAGCGGTGTCACCGCGCCCATGCCTGTTACAACTATCCGTCGCATCTGTTCTCCTATCGCTTGGGCCTGTCGGCCGCGCCAAGCACGCCGTTCAAGCCGCGGCCGCTTCGCGCACCTGATCGGCCGCGGCATCGAGAAAGGCCTTGGCGAGATCGGGATCGTTGACCGTCCGCGAAAGGACGACCGCGCCGACCATGGTCGAGAGAATGGCCATGGCCTTGCCCACGGCCTCCTCGCCCCCGGCTTCGCCAACCCATGGACCCAGCATTTTGAGGTAGTCCCTGATCCCGGCTTCGAATGAGGCCTTAACCTCGATGCCCTGCCTGGCGGCATCGGAGCCGAGGGCGACCACGGGGCAGCCATCCATTCTCTCTTCGCGGTGCCCCGTGCTGAGATAGAAGTCGATCACCGCGCCAAGTGGGTCCTCAGGGCTCGCCGCGACCGCGGCCGACCACCGGTTTGCGGCGCTTTCCAATGCTCGCCTGGACGCCTGCGCGACCAAGTCGTCCTTGGAGGCGAACTGTTTGTAGAATCCGCCTTGGGTCAGCCCGGCGCCCTCCATCAGATCCTTGACACCGATGCCGTCGAATCCACGTTCGCGGAAAAGCCGGCTTGCCACATCGATCACGGTTTGCCGGTTCTGCTCAGCCTGACTGCGAGTCACACGCATCATCGGTCTCCTTTTTGATTGCGTTCGTAATCTATACCAGATATAGAGTGTGAACACAATCTAATTCGACGTGAGGCGATGGGCATGAAAAAGCGAGTTGTCATTGGGCTGGGCAGCATCCTGGTCGCGGGGTTGGGGGTGGCCGCATTCGTCACGCTGCCCATTCACACACAGGCAGCCTCCGCCGCGGTCGATCCGAGGCAGGAGGCGCCGATCGTCAGATTGGTGACGGCGGCGCCGGTGGCCGGATCCGAACGCGGCTTCACCGGCACGATTGCCGCGCGGGTACAGAGCAATCTTGGTTTTCGCGTTTCCGGCAAGATCATCGAGCGCCTTGTGAATGTCGGTGAGCGGGTCAAGGCGGGCCAACCGCTTCTGCGGATAGACGACACCGATCTGGCCCTTGCGCTTACCGCCAAGAGAAACGCCGTCGCCGCGGCACGCGCTGTCCTGGTTCAGGCGAGTGCGGACGAAAAGCGCTATGCTGTTCTGGTCCAGAAGGAATTGGCCGCGACTCCGCAGCGGTACGAGCAGGCGAAGGCAGCGCTTGATACCGCCACGGCACAGTTCGCCGCCGCGGAGGCGGAAGCGAAGGTCGCGGAAAACCAGGCGGCCTATTCCGTCCTGGTGGCGGACGCTGATGGAACGGTGGTCGAAACGCTCGGCGAGCCGGGACAGGTTGTCTCCGCTGGCCAGGCAGTGGTTCGGATCGCCCAGGCCGGCCCCCGAGAAGCGGTAGTAGCACTTCCCGAAACAATCAGGCCGGCAATCGGCTCAGTGGCCGAAGCGGCCGTGTATGGAGCCGCCAGTCGCTACACAGCGCATCTGCGGCAGTTGTCGGACGCCGCCGATCCCCAGACCCGCACCTATGAGGCCCGCTATGTGCTCGACGGGGAGGCCGCGGCAGCACCGCTTGGCGCGACGGTAACCATCCGGATTGCAAGCCAGGCGGAAGAGCCGGTAGTCCAAGTGCCGTTGGGTGCCTTGCTCGATGACGGCGGCAAGACCGGTGTCTGGACCCTCGATCGCGCCACCTCGACCGTACACTTCCGGCCCGTCAAGCTTGTTCGGGTGACCAGCGAAGCCGCCGTGGTCTCCGGACTGAGTTCTGATGATCCGATTGTTTCGCTCGGCGCTCATCTCCTGGAGGAGGGCGCTCGCGTCAGGTCTGCTTCCGAAAGCGGGAGCAACTGACGATGAACCTCAATTTTTCCGCGATCGCCGTTCGCGAGCGAGCCGTCACCCTGTTCTTCATCATTCTGCTGGTCGCCGCCGGCGCCTACGCCTTCCTCAATCTCGGACGGGCGGAAGACCCCAACTTTACGATCAAGACCCTGACGGTCACGACAGTATGGCCGGGCGCGACGGCGCGCGAGATGCAGGATCTCGTTGCCGAACCGCTGGAGAAGCGACTTCAGGAGCTGACCTGGTACGACCGCGTCGAGACGACGACACGGCCAGGCTATGCGTATCTGACGGTCACGCTGAAGGACAGCACACCGCCGTCTGGCGTGCAGGAGGAGTTCTACCAGGCCCGAAAGAAGCTCGGGGACGAAGCCCGCAACCTGCCGCCCGGCGTGCTAGGTCCCTTCGTCAACGACGAATATTCGGATGTGAGCTTCGCCCTTTATGCGTTGAAGGCTCAAGGCATGCCGATGCGGGAACTCGCGAGGCAAGCCGAGACCATTCGCCAGGACCTCCTGCATGTGCCCGGTGTCAAGAAGATCAACATCCTCGGCGAACGCCCCGAACAGATATTCGTCGAGTTTTCCTACGCCAAGCTGGCGACCCTCGGCGTGTCGGCGCAGGATATCGTTGCCGCCTTGCAACGGCAGAACACCGTCACGCCGGCGGGCTCGATCGACACTCAGGGGCCGCAGGTCTTCATCCGGGTCGACGGCGCCTATGACAGTGTCCAGGCGATCGCCGACACGCCGATCGTCGCCGCTGGACGGACACTGAAGCTTTCAGACATCGCCGAGGTCCGGCGCGGCTATGAGGATCCCGCCACCTACGTCATTCGGCACCAGGGCGAGCCGACCGTCATGCTCGCGGCGGTGATGCAGGAGGGCTGGAATGGTCTTGAACTCGGCAAGGCGCTGGAGGAGAGGTCCGCTTCCATCGCCCGGACCCTGCCACTAGGGATGACGCTGGCCAAGGTTAGCGACCAGGCGGTGAACATCAGCTCGTCCATCAACGAGTTCATGCTCAAATTCGCGATGGCGCTTGGGGTCGTCCTTCTGGTGAGCCTGCTCAGCCTCGGCTGGCGCGTCGGCATCGTCGTGGCGGCCGCCGTCCCGCTGACGCTCGCCGTCGTGTTCCTCATCATGCTGGAAACCGGCCGGTTCTTCGACCGCATCACGCTCGGCGCCCTCATCCTGGCGCTTGGCCTCCTCGTCGACGACGCCATCATCGCCATCGAGGTGATGGTGGTGAAAATGGAAGAGGGCATGGACCGCATCAAGGCGGCGGCCTATGCCTGGAGCCATACTGCCGCGCCAATGCTCTCAGGCACGCTGGTGACCATCGCGGGCTTCCTGCCGGTGGGCTTCGCGCGCTCGACGGCCGGCGAATATGCCGGCAACATCTTCTGGATCGTGGGCTTCGCCCTCATCGTCTCGTGGATCGTCGCCGTGGTCTTCACCCCTTACATGGGCGTCAAGATGCTGCCCGCGATTCAACCGGTCGAAGGCGGCGTTCACGCCATATACGACACTCCGAATTATAGGCGCCTGCGCCGGCTCATCACCTTTGCCGTGCGCCACAAATTCGTGACCTGCGCTGCCGTCGGCATCGTCTTCGCGCTTTCGGTCGTCGGCATGGGCTCCCTCAAACAGCAGTTCTTCCCGACATCCGATCGCCCAGAAGTGCTGGTCGAGGTACGCCTGCCGGAAGGCACCAGCATCGAGACGACGACCGCCGCGGTCGAGAAGCTGGAGCATTGGCTTGGCAACCAAGCCGAGGCCAAGATCGTGACGAGCTACATCGGCCAGGGCGCTCCGCGCTTCTTCTTCGCCATGGCGCCGGAACTGCCTGATCCCGCCTTCGCCAAGATCGTCGTGCTGACTCCGGACGCGGAGGCGCGCGAGGTGTTGAAGCACCGGCTTCGGGAGGCGGTGTCACGGGGGCTTGCGCCTGAGGCCAATGTGCGTGTCACTCAGCTCGTGTTCGGACCCTACTCGCCGTTCCCGGTCGAGTTTCGGGTTATGGGGCCCGATCCGGCGCAACTCTACAAGATTTCCGAGAAGGCCCTCGATGTCATGCGAGGCGTCTCGGACGTGCGGCAGGCCAACCGCGACTGGGGCAATCGCACGCCCGTACTGCGCTTCGTCCCGGATCAGGATCGACTGAACCTCATCGGCCTGTCGCCGGCGGAGGTGGCTCAGCAGCTCCAGTTTCTCCTCACCGGCATCCCCGTTACGCAGGTCCGCGAGGACATTCGCAATGTCCCCATCGTGGCTCGCAGCGCCGGTGGCGAGCGGCTGGATCCATCGCGCCTGGCGGATTTCTCGCTGATGAGCCGAGATGGCCGCCAGATTCCACTCGACCAGATCGGCCATTCGGAAATCCGCCTGGAAGAGCCGATCATGAAGCGACGCGATCGCACACCGGTCATCACGATTCGCTCGGACATCAACGAGGCGACCCAGCCTCCGGAGGTCTCCAAGCAGATCATGACGGCCCTTGAGCCGCTGATTAAGTCCCTTCCGGCCGGCTATCGCATCGAAATGGGTGGATCGATCGAGGAGGCGACCAAGGCCAACACCGCGCTCGGCAAGATCTTCCCAGCCATGATCGCCGTCATGCTGATCGTCATCATACTGCAGGTGCGGTCCTTCTCGATGATGGCAATGGTCGTGCTGACTGCGCCGCTCGGCCTCGTTGGCGTCGTGCCCATGTTGCTCGCCTTCAACCAACCCTTCGGATTCAACGCCATTCTGGGCCTGATAGGACTGGCCGGCATCCTGATGCGAAACACTTTGATTCTCACCGAACAGATCAAGGAAAACCAAGCCGCCGGCCTTGACGACTATCACGCCGTCATCGAGGCCACTGTGCAGCGTACGAGACCGGTGATCCTGACCGCTCTTGCCGCCGTGCTGGCCTTCATACCCCTCACGCATTCAGTGTTCTGGGGATCGATGGCCTACACGCTGATCGGCGGCACGGCGGCCGGCACGGTGCTGATCCTGCTTTTCCTGCCTGCGCTCTATGTCGCGTGGTTCCGGATCAAGCCGACCGCCGATGAGGTCCATGAGGATTCGACGGAGGAGCCGGAAATGCTAACAGCAATGGCGGCCGAGTAGGCTCTTTTGCCGGAGGAGACGGCTCACGTGTGGTGTTGGGTTTGCCTAACAAAGACAAGCCCAACGCCACGAACTTGCCTGCTTACAGCTGAGTGTCCACGCTAGTCCGGCGAGTCCGCGCTTCATCAGTTCTGGAGTCATCCATGAATCGCCCGGTCCGAATGCGAACTGATCCCGACGAGATGCGCGCGCGTATCCTGGAGGTGGCGGAGGCACACTTTCGCCGCATGGGCTTCCATAAGACATCTGTGGCCGACATTGCTTCCGAACTCAGCATGAGCGCGGCAAACGTCTACCGTTTCTTCCCCTCTAGGGATGTGATCAAAGAGTCCATCTGCGGGCGAGTTGTGAGCGAGGTTACAGATATCGCCCTTGCAATCGCACACACTAACGCGCCGGCCGCGGAGAAACTCGGCCATCTCCTGACCGCCGTTCACCACCACAACAAGATGACGCTGGTCAAGGAAAAGCGCATGCACGACCTCATTGTCGCGGCGATGCAGGACAACTGGGCGATCATCAAGGCACACATCCAGCGGATGCTGATGATCCTTGAGGCGATCATCCGCGAAGGCGTCGAAGCCGGCGAATTCAAGGTCGAAGATCCTGCGGAGGCAGCGCGTGCCATCCATACGGCGTTCGCTTCGTTCTTCCATCCAATTCTGATCCAGCACTGCCTCGAACGCGGCGAGGAGACCGAAGCGGGCCTGCGAGCGCAGGTTCGCTTTAGCCTGAAAGCTCTCGGCAAGTCAGACTAACATGGCAGCGCAGACTTTTTCGCTTCGCTAGTGAAAGTTGAAGTCGGAAAAGGTCTTTCAGTCAAGACGAATTGCACCAAATAAATGGCGTCTTTCTCGCTACATGGTTCCAGAACCGGACCATCTGCTTGCGGCCCCAAAATGGTCGTTGAATAATTCTAAGATTCGCGATCGATCGGCGGTCGCCGGCTGGCGACCTTCAGCTGGCGATGGGTATCACACTAGATCTTGTCGGCAAGTATGACGCCGCGGATACCGTAGGCGCGGCGCGTCTGTTCAACAGCCTCTGGCGTGACATCGATCAGCAGCGCGATGATGTCGCCATCGGGATGCTCCAGAGCGCCGCCGAGTTCGATCAGCGTCCAGCCAAGCGCGCGCAGCCGTTTTGGCCAGAATGTCTCGCACACCACGCTGATCTGTCGAATCCCCAGGCTTTGCGCGGTCTCGAGCAGACCGCAAAGAACGAAGCCGGCGATCGGCGACGGGGCGCCTTGCGTGCGAAGCGATGGAACGACGAAGAAACGCGTCCATTCGAAGATTTCAGCTGCTCTCGGAGGCCTGCCGCCGGCGAGACCCGGGAAGACCTCGCTCATGAGATGCGGTTCCAGCGTCGGCAAGAGTCGGGAGCCACCTACGATCTTGCCGTTGGTGTCGAGCGCCAGAACATAAAGCGTATGCTCGTTGTCGAAGGCGTCGATCTCGATGTTGATGGGTCGGGCGACGGCGCGCCAACGCCTCTGCTTGACGTAAATCTCGTACCGTATCCGAAAGTAGCGCTCCAGAATCTTCCTGTAGTGCTTCCTGTTATCCCAAGTGACCAGATGCATACGAACCATGACGCCTCCAGGCGGAGGGTCGTAGGAAAATGGACTTGCCGTACGTATGACGGAATTCAGGTATTGCTAGATCTGGATTTCCTGCCGTCGCAGCGCTTTGACGATGGCATGCGCGACGTTGATCGCATCGAGTTTTCCTCGAATGTTGCGCTGATGGCTTTCGACCGTGTTCTTGGTAACGCCGAGGATACAAGCGATGTCCTCGGTGGATTTGCCTTGCGCGCTCCACTCCAGGAGTTCACGCTCGCGCGCCGTCAACGGCGTAGGCTCATCGTTATCGCCGGGTGTTCCCAGCCCTGAGAGGCTGCGAAACGTATGCACGCAAAGCGTCTCGATAAGAGGCATGGCGCTTGGCGGAACGTCCATCCGGTCACTCGCCATCGTAACGACGCCTGGCCCGGCCAATGGGACATGAATTGGGACGCAGATGCCTTCTTTCATCCCGAACTCGGCCGCCTCGTCCATCACCAGCTTCGCGCGTGGAACCAGCCTTGCGGCCCGCAGCTCGCCCCATCGGAAAGGCTCTGGCGAGTGCCGGCACTGGGCGACACAAGGATCGCACAAAAAATACGCCTCGGTGCCGTAGCGACGATGCCATTCAGGAGACCAGCCATCGGCAAGAATTTCACGCTGCCAGTCCGTGCCGTGCGGCACAGGCAGTCCGGTGATCAGGAAATTGCGCAATCCATAGCGCTCCATGGCTGAGCGGAACTCCTGAAGGATTGCATCGGCCGACCGCGCAGTATCGATCCTTGTGATCGTCGCAAAAAGGTCGACAACCGTTTCGTTTTCCATTTGGCAGACCTCAACCACAGTCAGGCCCTACCCCGCGAAACAACCTATGGCTGTCCAGATACAATCTTCAATAGGATGCGCAGCGAATGTACACTAAAGGAGTCAATCAGGTATCACAAAGACGAGATAAGTGAAAATCGGGTCAGCACTGCATTGTAGAAGTCTGGCTTCAATCGGTCGACTTTGAAGCGGCCGGTTTCGACACCCGAATAGCTCGCTTACTTGAAGGGCTCGCCGAAACCAACTCTTGTGGCTCGACATTCAATGCCTTGGCGAGAATTTCGACTGTATCCAGCGTGGCATTGCGCCGCCCGGCCTCGACGCTGCTGATATAGGCGCGCGTGCGGCCCGAAACGAAAGACAACTGCTCCTGAGAGAGTTTTCTTTCTCTGCGAAGCCGCTGCACGTTCAGACCAAAAACGCCGCGAAGTTTCATCAAACAACGGATGCTACGGCGCGCACTATGGTGCGACACACTATAGTGCACATTCCGCATTGACAGCCGTGCCGTTGGCTGTTTGAACCAACAAGCGAATTCACCGTTTCCCGGACAAGGAATAGCCATGACGAGCCGGCCGTTTCGCGACCTCGCACACGACGTGTCCGCGCAGTCCTCAGGCGAGATTAGCCGTCCCGACATGGACACAAGCCGGGTACTGGAGCTCGTCTGCATCCGATGCGGCACTTCCTATCCCGCCGATGTCACCATCGACTCCAAAGGATGCGCGCGGTGCCAAGACACCGCGCCGGCAAATCTTGCGCCCGTCTATGCGGCCCCGCGGTCTCCCCTCTTGGCCGGCGCCACCAACTCGCGCTCGCTGTGGCGTTTTGCGCACATGCTGCCTTGCACGGAAGCGGAGGCGGTGAGCCTCGGCGAGGGGCTGACGCCTTTGCTTGCCGCGCCGCGCATCGGGGCGTTTCTGGGCGTGCCGGATCTTGCAATCAAGGACGAAGGCCGAAACCCGACCTGGTCGCACAAGGACCGCTTCTCGACGATCGCGGTCAGCGTGGCGCGCGCGCGTGGCGCGAAGATCGTCGCCACCGCCTCATCGGGAAACGCCGGCGCTTCGCTGGCGGCCTACGCTGCCCGAGCCGGGCTCAAATGCGTCGTCACCACCTTTGCGGGATCGGCGGGCGCGATGCTGGCGCAGATCCGCAAATATGGCGCGACGGTCCTGCCCCTGGTCAGCAAAATGGACCGATGGTCGCTGCTTGAACAGGCAGCGGCCCGCTACGACTGGTTCATCGCATCGCCCTATCACGGTCCGGTCGTCGGCAGCCATCCACTCGGCATCGAGGGCTACAAGACGATCGCCTACGAGGTCGTCGAGCAATCCGATGGCACGGCACCAGACTGGTGCGTCCTGCCGGTCTGCTACGGCGATGCCCTGTCCGGTGTGTGGGCTGGCTTTTGCGAGCTGTTCGCGCAAGGGTCGATCACGCGCCTGCCTCGCCTCGTCGCAGCGGAGGTGCATGGGTCGCTGGCGGACGCTCTGGCCAGCGGCGCCGATGCGTTGAGTGAACGCAATATGCTTTTCGACAGCCTTGCCGTATCGATCGGCACGCCGCGCAGCACCTTTCAGGCGCTGAAGGCGCTGCGCGAATCCGGGGGGCACGCCGTCCCCGTCAACAATCACGGCCTGATCGCGATGCAGGAACGCCTTGCGCGGGACGAAGGAATCTTTGCCGAACTGGCGTCGGTCACGCCGCTGATGGCGATATCGACATTGAAGGACCAAGGTGTCATCGCGGCCACGGACCGTGTCGTGGCCGTCGTGACAGCCAGCGGTCTCAAGGACCTCGATCGGTCCGCCGCATCGAACGAACACGATCAGGTCTTCCAGACGACGGACGATGCCTGGCGCTGGCTCGACAAAAGCGGGCTGGATCTCGCTTCATAGATTTTCCGGCGCGCCAACAGCCGGTGGCACTTCGATTGCTGTGTGCGTTTTCAGCACATCGTCGAGGCTGCGACGCAGCCAAAGAAAGCGCGTCCAGTGCGTCTCCGCGGCCGGCGCGATGGTTGTCAGCGTCCTCGGCTCGGACAGTTCCTTGCAGGGCCAGCCAGGCAGAGCCGCAAGCCAGTCATCATTGTAGACAGTCTCGGCATGGCGATGGCCTTCGTCAGGCATGATGACCGCCACTTGCGCATCCGGAAGGGTCGTTGCAACCCATTGCGCCACCAAAGCGGCGGCGCCGCTGGTCGGCCCCATGAAGAGGCCGTGCTCGCGCAGCAAACGATGCGCGGTCATGTAAGCCGGATAGGCGCCAACCCAATGGATCTCGTCGACAAGCTCATGCCTGACATTTTTCGGCAGGACGCTGTTGCCCAGGCCCCGCAGCATGCGTTTGCCGACGGGCTGTCCGAACAGGATGCTGCGATGGGTATCGACGGCAAACACCGTCAGATGCGGAAAGACCGTTCGCAAAAAGGACGCAGTGCCGCACAGCGAGCCACCCGTACCGACGCAGCCGACCAGGCAGTCGACCCTGCCCATTGCCCGGATGAAGAGTTCGGCCAGCCGCGCATAGGCAAGCCAGTTCCCCGGACTGTCGTATTGGCGGGTCCAGAAGCCGTCCGGCTCGTTGGCCAGGATTTCCTGCAGGCGCTCCAGCCGGCCAGGCTGATTGCCGTCGCCGCGCGGATCATCAAGGGCGATGACCGTGGCGCCGATGCGCTCCAGGCGGGCTTTGTATTTGGCATCGATCAGCGTTGAAGCGGTGACGAGCGTAAGGCGATAGTCACGCGCCGCCGCCAGCAGCGCGACCGCCATGCCGAACGTGCCCGACGTCGTCTCGACAATGTGGGAGCCGGCCTTCAGTTCGCCATCCGACGCTGCGCGATCCAGAATGTAGCGGGCCGGCATCAGCTTCATCAGCGGAAACGCCGCGGACACGAGATTTGGCGCCAGGCGCGCAAGTCGCGGGGTCTCAAGGTCCCTGAAATAGTCCACGTCAAGGGTCACCATGTCCAGCCCTCCGCATTGACCAGATGGACTTCGACATCCTTGAAGCCGGCACGTCTTATCTGCTGCGTGACCAGGGCCGCGCGTCGCTTCAGATTCGATGCGAAAAGATCGAAAATCAGGCCGAACAACGAACCGCTATGGGCGACTTGCACCCCGCACGCTCCGGCTCGCCGGGCGATTTCGGCGATCTCGCCGAAGCCCTGTTTCGGCAGGTGCCGTTGACTGATCATGGCACTGGCCGAGGCGGCGCGTCCGAGAAGATAGGGATCCTGAAGGCGAACCGCCCGAGCCACCAGCGCCCGCAGCACGCCGAACTCCTGGATTTCGGCACTGTCGTAGCGTGCGGGCGGCAGCTGCAATGTATCGACCGGAACCCCGCCATTCGCCTTGAACCCGACCAGAAGCAGTGGCGGCAGGGAGCCGCCGAAATTCTCGATCACAGTGCCTTCGCGTTGCGCGAAAAGCACCGCGTGATCGTCGAACGCGATCGCGTCGCTGGCGCGCTCGGCAGCCACCGCGAGACGCCCGATGCTTGACGGCCGCAACTGGACGTCAACGGCTGCGGCGACAGCACGAATGGAAGCGACAACGTCAGCCGTCGATGAGCCGTAGCCGTGCCCCACTGGAATTGAGCTTTGAAGTGTCAGCTCGCCGCCGCCGGTGACATTCAAGAAATCGAGCGTGAGCCGCGCGGCAGCCGACGCCTTGACCTTGTGATCCGGGTGGACAACGACCGCATCGACGTCGCTCCTGGCAAAGCGCGCCTCAGATCTCAAGCCCGCAATCGGCAGCGTCACGAGCCCGCGATGAAGGCGTCCGCCATCGTCCTTGAAGACGCCCTGGATGAGTTCGCCGTGATGCGCAATCGCCACCGCCATCCCCACCGGCGACCGCGGCGCTTCACGGCCCATGAGATCGCCGGCCTCAGCCATTTTCATCTCCCCCGCGCTTTCTCGCCACGCGGGAAGATGGCGCCGACGACTGGCAGCCGCCCTCAAGGAATTCAGGTATTGACGGCCCCTATCGACCGAGCCGGCGGCGAGGCGATGACGGGGGATCGTCAGGCGGCGGAGCCAAGGTGCCTCAGCGGCCGGCCGGCCGACACCGATTGCACTGCGGCCATGATACCTTGCGCATCGATCCCGCAATGCCGGTAGAGATCCGCGATCGTGCCGGTCTGGCCGAAATGCTCGACGCCCAGGGCACGCGTGCGATGGCCGTGGACCGACCCCAGCCACGCGAGCGTCGCGGGATGCCCGTCCAGCACCGTCACGATGGCGCATGAGGCAGGCAGGCCAGCCAGCAGGCGCTCGACATGGCTGGTGGCGCGTGGCTGGCCATACTGGCGCGCGCGCGCCGCGGCCGACCAGCCGGCGTTCAGCCGATCGGCCGAGGTCACGGCAAGGAGCCCGACATCGCGCCGGTCACCGGCCATCAGCCCCAATGCCTGGACCGCCTCCGGCGCGACAGCTCCCGAATAGGCGATCACCACAGCGGCATTTGGCCCGGGTTTGCGCAACCAGTAGGCGCCATCGACGATGTCACGCGCCTGCGGATCCCCGGTCTGGCGTGTCGGCTGCTCGATCAACCGCGTCGAGAGCCTGAGGTAGACCGAACCTCCCGTCTGATCCCGCAGCCAGCTATGGTCATCGGGCTCAGCCTCGCCGGAGCGCTGGATGTAGTCGAATGCCCAACGCAGGATGACTGCCAGCTCGTCGACATAGGCCGGCTCGAATGTCGCCAGGCCGTCCTGCGCCATGCCGATCAGCGGCGTGGCGATCGACTGATGCGCTCCGCCCTCGGGCGCCAGCGTCACGCCAGAAGGCGTCCCGGCCAGGATGAAGCGAGCGTCCTGGTAGCAGGCATAGTTGAGCGCATCGAGGCCACGCTGGATGAAGGGGTCGTAGAGCGTTCCGACCGGGAGCAGGCGCTTGCCGTGAAGCGAGTGCGACAGCCCCAGGGCCGACAGCATCGTGAAGAGGTTCATCTCCGAGATGCCCAGTTCGAAATGCTGTCCCGATGGCGAAAACGTCCAGTTGAAGGTAGACGGAATGCGTACTTCGCGAAAAATGTCCGCCTGGTCGCCGCGCGCGAACAGACCTCGCCTGTTGACCCAGGCACCGAGATTGGTCGAGACGGTCACGTCCGGAGACGTGGTGACGACACGCTTTGCAAAATCGCTGTCTGACTTGGCGATCTCGTGCATCAAAAGGCCGAAACCCTGCTGTGTCGACATGGACGCCTGTGCGCTGAAGGCAATCCGAGCCGGCACGGGTACGGCTGGAGCCTTATGACGACGGGTAGCTGCCTGCGCGAAAGGCGACGACGCCAGATAGGACCGGATCGCGGCCTCATCGTATGCAAGGCCCTCGAACATGTCCCATTCACGCCCTTCGCGGACACCCATGCCTTGCCGCAGCGCGTCGACTTGCGCCGGCGTCATCAATCCGGCGTGGTTGTCCTTGTGGCCGGCGAGCGGCAGGCCGAAGCCTTTGATCGTATAGGCGATGAAGCAGGTCGGACGATCATGCCCGCGCGCTTCCTGGAAGGCGGCGATGATGCTCGCCAGATCATGGCCGCCGAGATTTGCCATCAAGGCGGCAAGATCTTCGTCGCTGCGCTTCTCGATCAGGCGGGTGACCGGTCCCTGATCACCGAGGTCGTCCAGAAGGCGCCGGCGCCATGCGGCGCCGCCCTGGAAGGTCAGCGCGCAATAGAGCTGATTGGGACATGCGTCGATCCAGGACCGCAGCTTTTCGCCGCCCTCTTCCTCGAAGGCCGCCTGTTGCAATGTCCCATGTTTCAGGATCACCACATCCCAGCCGAAGTTGCGAAAGATAGACTCGAAGCGCTGCCACAGGCCTTCGCGCACCACCGCATCAAGGCTTTGCCTGTTGTAGTCGACGACCCACCAGGTGTTGCGCAGGCCGTGCTTCCAGCCTTCGAGAAGAGCCTCGAAGATATTGCCTTCATCCATTTCGGCGTCGCCGAGAAGGGCGACCATTCGACCCTCCGGCTGATCCGTGTTCCAGCCTTTTGCCCTGACATAATCCTGGACCAGGGAGGAGAACAGGGTCTGCGCCACGCCCAGTCCGACCGACCCGGTCGAGAAATCGACATCGTCGATATCCTTGGTTCGAGACGGGTAGGACTGCGCGCCGCGATAGCCGCGAAAATTCTGCAGCTGCTCGAGCGTCTGCCTGCCGAACAGATACTGGATGGCATGGAAAACGGGGCTGGCATGCGGCTTGACGGCAACGCGGTCTTCGGGCCTCAGGATCTGGAAGTAGAGCGCCGCCATCAAGGTCGAGGCGGACGCCGACGACGCCTGATGTCCGCCAACCTTGAGGCCGTCCTGCGACCCGCGAACATGATTGGCATGATGGATCATCCAGACAGCCAGCCACAGAACCTTGCGTTCAAGCTCTGAAAGGATCGTCATCGTCGGCTCCCGTGAAATCGCGGCTCAACGATAGCGGGCCAGGTCTCTCAAAAGTGGCTATTCTTACGCAAGCATATCAATAATATTGGCTGATCCAGCCAATAATAACGTCCAGGCGAGGGAAACGTGCCAAATCCGACGCTCGATGCAATCGACCTGAAAATCATCGCCGCGCTGCAGAAGAACGCAAAGGCGACGACGAACGACCTCGCGGAAGCCGTCGGTCTTTCGCCTTCACCATGCGCCCGGCGCGTCAGGCTCCTGGAGAGCGCCGGCGTCATCAAAGGTTACACCGTGGTCCTCGACCAGAAGAAGCTCGGCCTGCCGATCAGCGCTTTCGCGTCGATCAAGCTTGAACGGCAACGGGAGGACGATCTCGACCGCTTCTCGCAAGCCGTGCTGCGCTGGCCGGAGGTGGCCGACTGCTATCTGATGACCGGCCAGCGCGATTACCTGATGCGCATCGTGGTGCGCGACCTCGAGGCCTATGAGCGGTTCATCAAGGACAAGCTGACGCGGCTGGACAACATCGCCTCGATCGAAAGCAGCTTCGCGCTCGGCCAGGTCAAGCGCTCGGAAGTCTTGCCCGTCTAATCGACCGGCTGTCTCGACCCATCGCGGCGGCAACTGAGCGAGGTTGGGGCGCTCGCGTCAACCCAAGCGCAACCCACGAACAACGTATTCCCCTCGTCACCGCAAGCGAGAGCTCTCACTGCTGTGTTCGCAATATTTAGTACATATTTTGTACATCTATATTGACGAACCGTCATCTTCAAACGTAGCGTCGCGCGGCTAAGGCGGAACGCCTGCGCGCAACAACTCAATCTCACGGGAGGACTGCACCGATGAAATTTCGAGCCCGATCGGCCGCCATTGGCCTGGCCTGCATCGCCTATGCCGCGCTTGTTGGATCCGTGCTGCCGGCCGCGGCGGAGACCACAAAAGAACGCGTCTTGAAGGAAGGACGCATCGTCATCGGCATCCACAACCGGTCGCCATGGGGCTACAAGAAGGAGGGAACCGGCGAGTTGCTCGGCTGGCATCCGGATCTTCTCAGGGCCGCCTTTGCCGATCTCGGCGTTAAGCAGGTCGACTTCGAGGTCACCGAGTTCGGCGCCTTGATCCCTGGCCTGATGGCCGGGCGTTTCGATGCCGTTGCATCCGGCCTGTCGATAACGCCGGAGCGATGCCAGCAGGTCGCCTTCGGTGCTCCCGACCTGAGGTCCGACGACGCGGCGGTCGTGCTCGCCGGCAACCCCAAGGCGATCCATAGCTATGCGGATCTTGCCAAGAAATCCGACACGACCATGGGCGGCGGCCGCGGCAGCAATGTCATCAAGAACGCCATCTCCGAGGGCGTGCCGGAAGACCGCATCCTGCAGTTCCCCGACATCGAGACCAACATCGCGGCACTGCGCGCCGGCCGCATCGACGCGGCTCTGTTCTCTTCCCCGACGGTGATCGGGCTGCTGGCCGGCAACAGGAGTCCCGATCTGGAGCGCGCCAGCCCGTTCACGACGGACGAGAAGTCGATCAGCTACATCGCGATCGCGTTCCGGAAGGACGATGGCGATCTGCGCGACCTCTACAATCAGGGTCTGGCGAAGGTCATGTCGAATGGCACGATCGCCACCATCATGGCCAAGTACGGATTTGGCCCCACGGAGAACGTGCCGCCAGGATTGACGACATCGCAATTGTGCGGAGCCGCCAACTGAACGCCATCAGCAACAGAACCCAGCTGGCATCAACAGCGCGGGCGGCCCGCGCTGGCGATGACCGGGTGCCGACCGCCCTCCCCCAGATGCGGCGTCGTCATCGTGGCCGCCATGGTCAATTCGATCGGGCGCTTCGGATCGGACAGGAATACCGCGACGCCGCCAGGGTCTTGTCCGGTCCGGCATAAGCACGTGCAGGATCGCACCGACCAGCAGCGCGTGTCTCGTGTTTTCCCTATGGTTGCGCCTTTCAAGCGAGCCCTTCGGGATCGACCAGGATGTCGGCGATGTTTTGTACGTCGCGAACCTCCCATTCCCCACGCCGGACCTCGCGAAAGTAACTCGAGGCGTAGCCGCTCGGGCAGTCGCTCGTGTCGCTTAAGAACCTTGATCCTCGGGGCGCCAAGACCGCCGCTGCCAGCTGACGCTTCGGCATCATACGCGATCGCGTATATCTTTCTTTTATACGCGATCGCGTATATCTCCATTTTATACGCAACTCCGTATATTGAAGATTAATGCGCGATCGCGTATACTGCGGGCGTGGAGACCCATCATGACAGACCAGATCGCTCGCAACGAAAAACAACTCGGGGCCATTCTGCGCCGCGCCCGCAAGAACGCCGGGCTCACGCAAGGCTCGCTCGGCAACCAGATCCACCTGCGCCAGGGTACGGTCTCCCGCCTCGAGGCCGGTGAGCCCGCGATGCAACTCCGCACCTTGATGGCCGCCCTCTCCGCCCTCGACCTTGAACTCGTCGTGCGCGCGCGCAGCAAAGGCAGCTCTGCTGATATCGAGGACCTGTTCTGATGGCACGGCGACGGGTTCACATCCCCCTGAATGTCTTCCTGAACGGGCGCCTCGTGGGTGTATTGCGCAGGGAATCGACGGGCGCCATCGACTTCCAATACGCCCGCGAATGGCTGGACTGGCGCGGCACCTTCCCGATCTCACTCTCGCTTCCTTTGCGGGAAGACCGCTATATCGGCACGCCGGTGACCAACGTCTTCGACAACCTGCTTCCGGACAATGACGCCATACGCAGGCGTGTTGCCGAACGCGTCGGCGCCGACGGCACGGATGCCTACAGTATGCTGGCTGCGCTCGGCCATGACTGCGTCGGCGCGTTGCAATTCCTGCCCGATGGCATGGATCCAGGGCCTCCCGGCAGTGTCGAAGGCAAGCCGGTCAGCGACGAGGACATCGCCGGGATAATCGAGAACCTTGCGGCCGCTCCGCTGGGCCTGGGCGAGGACGAGGACTTTCGCATCTCGATTGCCGGCGCGCAGGAAAAGACCGCGCTGCTGCGCAAGGACGGAGGCTGGTTCAAACCGATCGGCACGGCAGCGACCACCCATATCCTGAAGCCGCAGATCGGCCGGCTGCCGAACGGCATCGATCTCTCCAACAGCGTCGAGAACGAGTATCTTTGCCTTAAGCTGCTGCAAGCCTTTGGCGTTCCCGCGGCCCAGGCGCAGATCGCTGACTTCGGCGAGCGCCGCACGCTGATCGTAGAACGCTTCGACCGGCTGTGGGCCCGCGACGGCCGCCTCCTGCGCCTGCCGCAGGAGGATATCTGTCAAGCGCTATCAGTGCCGCCGACGCGCAAGTACCAGTCCGATGGCGGTCCCGGCATGCGCGAGATTATCGAGCTTTTGAAGGGTAGCGATACGCCTGATGAAGACATCGCCAGCTTCTTGCGCACCTGCATCTTGTTCTGGCTGATTGGCGCGACCGACGGCCACGCCAAGAATTTCAGTATTTTTCTCGGCCCTGGCGGACGATTCCGCATGACGCCCCTATACGACGTGCTGACCGCGCAACCCAGCCTCGATACCGGACAGATCCCGCGCAAGAAATTCAAATTGGCAATGTCGGTCGGCAAGAACAGGCACTATTCGGTACCTGACATCATGCCACGCCACTTCCTGCAGACCGCTGACATTGCCGGTGTGGGTACCCCTGTCATGCGCAGAATTTTCGATGACATCGCTGAAAACGTGGAAAAGCAGGCCGACGAGGTGATCATGTCGCTGCCCCGTGGCTTTCCTGAACAGCTTGTCGACGCGGTCAAGTCGGCTATCGGCAAGCGGGCGGCCCTCCTCGCCGATAACAAGGCTGATGCCGTCGATTGATCGAGGTGCGACGAACCGGCTGCAGGGCTTGATCGCCCATCCCGCGGCTGATCATCATCGTCGTCATCGGTGCAACAACAACACTGTCGTCGCGTGACCGCCAGGGGCGTCGAGTATACCCATCATCATGATGAACATGGCCATCAGGCTTCAAGCTAGCCGTTTATTGGCCCTGCAACCTGTCAGGGTGGGTTTTCGCTGTTGTCCATCGGATTGATGTCCTCGGAAATCTCCTGTCGCAGTTTCGGCCCCTTCGCCAGGCGTCTCCCCAACGCGGTGACGAAGGCTTCGTAGCGTTCGGCCGCCTTGGCGCGCGCGGCCTGGGCGGCAGGCTCGGGCAACGCCGGCGTTGTCGCGAGCCAGAAACGGACGAACACCGCCAGTGTCTCGACCGCGATGCCGATATCGCGCTCCTGCCTGGCCAGGCGGCGATCGACCTGGTCGAGGCGTTTGGCGATAGCGGCCTCGCGGCGTTGATCCGCATCCGGCGACAGGAAGGAAGCGAGTGCTGCTTCCGCAATCATGGATTGGGGTTGACCGCGCCGTGCCGCATAATCGCCAAGCATCGTCATGATGGTCTGATCGAGATAGACGGAAATCTGCGCCTTCTTTTTGCGAGCCATCATGGCGCCTACAACTCCATGCCGTCATCGGGGTCGAGGGATACCTGCCGCGCAACGCCCTGCATGAGGCGCGCCAAGCGCCGGTTGCGGACGGCATCATCGTCGTCGGCATCGTCGTCCGGTCCCATATCGAATTCGTTTTCGATCGGCGCCGCTCTCTCGACGGCCTGCGCCCGATTGAGTTCGGCTTGCAGGCGACGCTCCGATCCCGTTGGATCGCCATCGCCCTGCTGCAGCATCCCGGAGGCTTGCGTCGCCTCAGAGTGAGCCAGGACCGGCAACTGGCTCCAATCGTCAAGGCTGGCCTCTCCGGATCGAGCCAATTCGGGTGGCGGCAACACGCGCTCCTTAAAACGGGTGTCCTCGTAGTAGCGGGCCTTCTTGGCTCGGATCGGCGGCACGCCTGCCACCATGACGATCTCGTCGGTCGGCGGAAGCTGCATGATCTCGCCAGGGGTCAGCAGCTGACGGGCGGTCTCCTGTCGCGACACCATGAGATGTCCGAGCCAGGGCGAGAGCCGGTGACCGGCATAGTTCTTCATCGCCCGCATTTCGGTTGCCGTGCCGAGTGCGTCTGAGACCCGCTTGGCAGTCCTCTCGTCGTTTGTGGCGAAGCTGACGCGGACATGACAATTGTCGAGGACCGAGTTGTTGGGACCGTAGGCCTTCTCGATCTGGTTCAGCGACTGCGCGATGAGAAAGCTTTTGAGGCCATAGCCGGCCATGAAAGCCAACGCGCTCTCGAAGAAATCGAGGCGGCCCAGCGCCGGGAACTCGTCCAGCATCAGAAGCAAGCGATGGCGGGTTGTCTTGGTAGTGAGGTCCTCGGTGAGGCGGCGACCGATCTGATTGAGGATGAGGCGGATGAGCGGTTTGGTCCGGTTGATGTCCGAAGGCGGCACCACGAGATAGAGCGTTGCTGGTTGCTTACCGCCGACGATGTCGGCAATTCGCCAATCGCAGCGCCGTGTCACGCCGGCGACGACCGGATCGCGGTAGAGACCAAGGAAAGACATCGCTGTGGACAGGACGCCCGAGCGTTCATTGTCGGATTTGTTGAGCAGCTCGCGCGCCGCACTGGCGATAACCGGATGCGGGCCGGCATCACCCAGGTGCGCGGTCTTCATCATCGCGGCAAGCGTCGATTCTATCGGGCGCTTCGGATCGGAAAGAAAGGCGGCGACGCCGGCGAGCGTCTTGTCCTGCTCAGCGTAGAGAACATGGAGGATCGCGCCGACCAGCAGCGCGTGACTGGTCTTTTCCCAATGGTTGCGCTTTTCCAGGCTCCCTTCCGGGTCGACGAGAATATCGGCGATGTTCTGGACGTCGCGGACCTCCCATTCGCCACGGCGGACTTCCAGAAGCGGATTGTAGGCTGACGATTTCGAATTGGTCGGATCGAAAAGCAGCACGCGACCGTGCAGCGCGCGAAAGCCTGCGGTGAGCTGCCAGTTCTCGCCCTTGATGTCGTGGACGATCGCCGAGCCCGGCCAGGTCAGAAGCGAAGGCACCACCAGGCCGACGCCTTTGCCGGACCGGGTCGGGGCGAAGCACAACACGTGCTCGGGCCCATCGTGGCGCAGATAATGGCGATCATAACGCCCGAGCACGACACCATCGTTATCGATCAGGCCGGCAGCCTCCACCTCTCGCATTTCGGCCCAGCGCGCCGACCCGTAGGTCTGGACAGTCTTGGCTTCGCGCGCTCGCCACACCGACATGCCGACGGCAACGATGATCGAGAGGAAGCCACCGGACACGGCGATCAAGCCGCCTTTCACGAAGATGGACGGGGCGTAGGCGTCGTAGAAATACCACCACCAAAACAGAGCGGGCGGATAATAGACAGGCAGCCCAGCAATCTCGAACCAGGGTGGACCGAGCCCCATCTGGAAAACGAGTTTCCAGGCGGTCCATTGCGTCGCCGTCCAGGTCGTCAAGAGGACGATCAGGAAGACAGTGAGGATCTGACCCCACAGGATTTTGGTGGCGGACATGGCGTGCTCCTTTCATCTGGTTTTCAGAGGCCGAGCCCCCTCTTGCGGCCAAAACTCCAGTCGATGCCGCCATCGCCGCGCACGACACCGGAGACGTGCTGGCCGAGATGCTTTTCAAGTGAGGGCGTCCACGGGACGAGCTGGAAGCCCAGCCCGTCGTCAATCATGGCGAAACGGCCGGAGGCGAGTGACAAGCGCTGGCGATAGGCGCCGGCAACAAAGTCTCCGCTGGCGGCGCGCTTGAAGGGCCGACCAGTGTCGGCCGCGAGCCTGTCGCCAAACGTCCCCAGTTCCGCCCGCCGCAGTGTATCGAGCAGGCTTCGGGTGAAGATGATGCGTCTGCCCTGCCGCTCCGCGAGCCCCTGTTTGACAAGCTGTTCGGCGCGCCGGTCGAGGGCGTCGCGAACCTCGGCGCCGAAGCCGGCCTCGGCCAGGGCGGCCGGTTCGCGCGCGATCGCCTGACGGTCGAGCCAGGTCGCACCCGATGCCGTAATCTGTTGATCCACTCCAAGGTCGGAGCGCACGGCGAGTGCGGCCCGGCGTTGACCGCGCGCATCATCGAATTTTCGCAGCTCGACAATCGATCCCGGTGCGCTGTCGCCAGCCGCCTCCAGATCGGAGAGCCTGATGTGATGGGTGCGTCCGTCGACACCGTCAACCACGGCATAGGCCGTGCCGATCAGTTCGTCATCGAGCCCACGATCGACCAGCCGGCCGAGAACCGGCGTCTCCAGGCTCTCCGCGGCCAGGACATAATTGGCTGAGCCACGCTCGATGCCAGCCGCACTCATCGCGCGGTGGATGCGCTTGATGATGTCGCCGCGCTCGCCAAGCGCGCGCAGTGTTGCCTCGGCCCGTTCGTCGATCGCCCATTGGCCAGGCCCCGCCTGTTGGGCAAGACCAAGGGTCTCGAGCTTGCGCAGGCGACCGATTTTCAGAGCGTGATACTCGTCCGGTTGACTTTGGCGAGATGGCGCGAGATCGATGATCCCACTGCCACGGCTGTCGCGAAGCAACTGCCGATCAAGTTGCGTCCACCGCTCGGACTGGATCTGGCTTTCGAGCCTGTGGCGGATATCGAGATCGGTGCGCGGACCCAGTTCCTGGGTCACCAGATCGCGAGCCCGGTCGCGCATGCCTTCCTTGATGTAGTCACGCGCGATGACCAGATCCTGGCCATCGTCGCGAACCCCACGCACGATCAGGTGAATGTGGGGATGCCCGGTGTTCCAGTGATCGACCGCCACCCAGTCGAGCCGCGTGTCGAGGTCCTTCTCCATCTGCCCCACCAGATCGCGGGTGAAGGCGTTAAGGTCCACCATGTCGAGAGCGTCGTCCGGCGAGACGATGAAGCGGAAATGGTGGCGATCGTCCTTGGCGCGAGCGGCGAAGGCCGCGCCATCGGCATTCTCCGTCCCCGGCCCGAACAGATGCCCCTTCTCCCCGTCCCGGCTGACGCCCTCGCGGCGCAGATAGTTGAGGTGGGTGCCAAGTGGAGCGGCGCGCACGGAATGACGGACGACTCGCGCCTTGACGACGGCGCCGCGCGACCGCGAGGTGATGAGGCGGTTGGCCTGGATGCTGGCGCGCTGACCGTGACCAAAGCGGGAGCGGCTTGCCTGTACAATCCGGCCTGAGCGCGAAATACCGCCGCCCGCCTTTTTCGCCGCGGCCAACACCTGCGCGATGAAGGGTCGGGCCTGCTGGGCGCGCGTGGAGCGGATGCGCCCGGGTCGAATGCGAAACGCGCGCTCATCAGCCATGGCGCGTCCCCGCAATGTGGAAAAAGAGAAACAAATACAATATCTTGACTTCTTCATACACATTGCGCCGATGGCCGGCAATGTGCGGAACGCGCCAGAAAATCACGCAAGAACAACCACGCGACCGCCGAGCAATGTGCGCCCTTTTATCCTGCCATCCCCCGGTTGTTGCCCTGTGCTCTGCGCGCCTCATTGGCTGCGACGTCAAAAGAGACGCCAGGGGGCGACCTGAAGGAGACTTCGTCATCGCTGCGTTGTCCGGACGTCGGACCCAGTGAACAGCTGGCGTGGCTGCGAACCGGCCGCGAAAAGTCTGCGCACCAACGGTGACGACGAAACCTCGACGGAAGCGTCCTCGTCGGGCGGAAGACCGGAAGCGGCAAGGGGCCCGGACGGCATTATGAACAGCGGCGCGATCTTCCAGCTGACGGCCTTGGCAGGGCCGCCGGTGAGCGCGCCGGATGCATCACCGCCGGCCCAGAAAGGGCGGAGCGTCGCAACATAGGCCCGGGTCTCAGCCGGCAGCGGACGGCCTTTCAAGGAGGCTTCGTAACGCCCTGGCCCCGCATTGTAGGCGGCCAGAAAGCCCGGTGAACCGTATCGATCATACAGCTCGCGAAGATAGGCGGTGCCGGCAAGGATGTTGTCGCGCGGATCATAGGGATCGCGGCCGAGCTGGTGACGAAGGCGCAGCTCGGCAAAGGTTGCGGGCATGATCTGCATCAAGCCCACCGCCCCCTTTCGGGATACGGCGCGCGGGTCGAGAGCACTTTCGAGGTGCATGATTGCCCGTATCCAGCGCTCGGGAACACGGAAGCGATGCGACGCCTCGGCAATAAGCGCGGCATAAGGATCGTCCGCGGATTTGCGCGGGGCCGGCGCGGATTGCGCGACGGCCCCCGTCATCGCGTGACAGACGACCAGCATGCAGCCGATAAGACAAAGTGCTTTACGCCGACCAGGAAAGCGACTGACAGAGCGGCTTCCGTTCGCACGTTTCGGCGCCGAAGGCCCACTCATCGAGCACGCTCCGGCCGCGCTTTCGGCCGGATCCAGCGCAGCGACCAGGAGCCGTCGTCGGTTCGGAAGAGACCGGCGCGAAAACGCCGGCCAAACAGCGGATCTTCCAATCGGCACGACAGATAGTCGCCAGCCGTCTGTCCGGTTTCCTTCCAGGCCGCGCCGACCTCGGGGCCGCTGCCGTCGCCGATGTGGATACGAAAATCCGGCGCTTTGCCGTCAGACATTTTGGTCGGCACAAGCACCAGCTCGGCATCCACGAGCAGCGTTCGAATGCGTCCGGAATAACCCGATTCAGTTTTGTGGAAGACGCCGATCTCGGCCATGGATTATCTCCTTCTCTTGTTGGCTGGGCTGAATTTCAGTTCGCCGGAGCGAGCCAGGTGTAGTGGCCATCGCCCCTCTCGTCGGTCCAAAGCGGCAGCGCGGCTCCGACGATCGAGCTCGCCGGAAACAGGCCGAAATAGCGGCCGTCGAGACTGTCCCCGACCTTCCGGTTCATGACGAAGACTTCGGCGGCGGCGACGATGCGGCAGCCCTGCCATTCAGGCAGTGCGCGCCCCTTGCGGTCGCGCTCCAATGCGGCACCCACCGCAAGCCCGTTCACCGTGATGACGCGACCGAGGCGGCAGACTTGCTGCCCAGGAAGGCCCTCGATGTGTTTCAGCATCGGCACGCCGAGCGGAAGGTAGCCACGCCTGGCGGCGAACCGGGCGACCTTGTCTGGCGGTTCGATGACTGCGAGCGCGCCAGCCGTTGGAACGGCCATTTTCCTGATCGCGTAGAGACCAAGCGGCGCGCTGGCAGACGCGTTCCACAGCAGCAGCGGCGGCATCTCGACGACAGCCGGAGCGACCGTCGCGACGACGGCCGCAAATCCTGCAGCCATGCAAGCGCCGCGGCTCATGAGGTCACCCGCTTGCGCAACAGAAAGGCCCGGTGCTGCTCGAGCGAATAGGCACGCGGCGTTGCGCCCGCAATGAGACGGTTGTGGGTCTGACGCCAATAGTCCGGTGCGGCGTCCCCCGGATCGAGACCGATCGCCTCGATCGCATCGATCCGTTGGAGAACCCGCTCTACCTTGTCCCAGCCTGCGATCTTGAGCAGGATCTCGCCGCCTGGCCGTATGTAAGGCAGCGTCTGATAAGGTTCAGCGGGCAAGACGGCGCGCACGATGTCGATGCGCGAAACGACAGTGCCAAAGTCATTCGCCGCCCAGCGCACGAACGCAAAGACACTGCCAGGCGCAAATCCGACGACGCGGCGCCGCTCGTCGACGATCGTCTCATGGGATGGACGTCCGAAGCGGATGCGATGCTCAATCCGTTTCTCGATCCAGATCAGCTCGACAGTCGTGAGGTTGCCGCGCGGCGTCGATTGGGTAGACGACGTCATGTGTCGTCTTCCTCGCGCCGGCCAACGCACCGCCGCTTCTGCTCCCCACCGCCAGTCCGCGGCTTGCGCGCAAGACTGTTAGATTGAGAGTTAGACTCTAAGTTAAGAGCGCGATTCTCCGTTCCCGGCCCGTCCCTTAAGGCCGATCGCGGTTCCCGAAAGCACGAGGATGCGGTTCCCGATGGCACGATAGTTCGGGTTCCCGATGGCACGATCCTGTCCACCGGCGCGGGCGCCGGTTCGAACGCCAGCAGCACACGGCCGCTGGCTTCGACCTCCGTGAACAGACGATACCCGGGCAAAGGTTGGCGGCGCACGATGTCACGCAGCTCGAAGGCGAAGCGCTTGAGCGGCGAGAGGCTGCCGGACTTCTGATGCAGGTGCCGGATGTCGAAACGCCAACCGGCGCGCTGGCGTCCGCCATGCTTGCGCACCAGCCGATAAAGCCACCGATCGAGCCCGCCCGTCAGTCCGAAATAGGCCCGGTCTATTGTCAGGATCAGCGCGTCATCCATGACGGCGCGATAGAACCAATCGGGCAGGATCAATTCGACGCCGAGCGGGCGGCCGTTTCGATCGAAGCGCTCCTGCCATTCATTGATCCACGAGAAGCGATGGCGCCGGCCTTCGGCGGGTTGACGAATGGAGGTGACAACGCTTGTCGACTGCAGGCGGTCGAGCGCCGCCTTGAGGCGCAAATAGTCTCGCTTCGAGACACCGCGGCCGACGAAGGTGAGCATTTCGTATGGTGTCGCGGCCATCAGGCGCGACGTGCGCAATCCGGCGTCCCGCGCGCTGACGATCTGGCTCGCGGCCCAGATCAGGATATCGGCATCCCAGATCGTCGCCATGCCGTGGTCTGGCATCGCTTCGACACGGATCGCCACATCGCCAGCGCGAAAGTCGATCGGCGCGATGCGCCTGGATTTGGCAAGCGAGAAGAAGGGATAGGCCATGAGGTCCTGCGCATCGCGTGGCGCGACGACACCGGGCAGCGCGTGGAACAGATCAAGCTGTCCGCGTTCCGACGGTTGCTGTGTGCGTCCAGGCATAGGGGGAGATCAGCCGGGTCAGCGCCTCTCGCGCCCGGCATAGGCGATCAGGCGGGCGGCTTGAGGCTTGGCGGGCAGCACCGAGCCATGCGGATCGGATGTCGACGTCATGGCGCCGCGCTGGACCCAGGCCTTGAGGTCGTCGACGGCGTAGACGACGCGGCCGCCGAGCTTTCGATAGGCAGGCCCGGTGCCGTAGGTGCGGTGTTTTTCCAGCGTACGCGCAGAAAGACTGAGGAAATGCGCTGCCTCCGAAGTGCGCAGGTAGCGTGGCGGCAATGGCGCGGCGTCGGCATTCATGGGGTGTCTCCTTGCGGCCGTCGCGATTGGACGGCGATCGATGGCCAGGATGGAGGAGCGTCGGGCGGGTAATCAGGTGCGCAATTGAGGGCCGCTATTTCGCACCGCCAAGAGGCCTTCACGCAGTGGCGCCGGCGCGCAGCAATTGGTGATAGCCGCGCTCGACCATCCTCACGCCATCGCGGATCAAGCAATGCATCAGATGACAGGAAGCGCGGTGATGCAGCCCGCCGCGCGGAAAGCTTACGCGGTCACCGGCAGAAGACGCCTCGCCCGGTGCCGGGCGAGGCGTCTGCCGCTTCACTCGCCGTTGCGGCGGTTGGGGCGGGACCAGATGAGGCTGTGTCCCTCGCCTTCCTCGTCGGCGAAGAGGTTGGCGTAGATCGGAGCGGTGAAGCTCGGATCGTCCAGCTTGAGGCCGAGATAGTCGCGGCCCTCGTTGGAGCGCTTCGACCAGGCGGCGCCGAT